>JAQGMD010000421.1 GCA_028292565.1 Burkholderia sp.
TTCGAAATCTCTTCAAGTGAAGGAAAGTTCCGTGGTAGCTGCGCCCTTGGCGCTACCTTCCATGTCGGTGTTCTTTACGAATTTCTCTTTTTACTTAAAAATTCTCGTATAACTGATTGATAATTAACTAAAATACCTTTAGGCATGATTAATGCATGCACCTTGCCAAAGTGCTACGAATCCTCGTGGACCTTCATTTTCCACAAGGTGACCCGCATGAAAATCACATCCAAGCCTCCAGGCAGTACATACAATGCTGGTTCGGTTAGAACGTTAGTGACCCTCGCATTGGGCATGATCGGAGCGATTTGCGCCGCTTCCTCCGCATCGGCCGCGCCAATTTTGGCCCCCGATTTAGCAAGCTTCGCGGTTCTGGGGGCGTCCGGAGTGACCAATGTCCCCGTGAGTACCATAGGCGGAAATCTGGGTTCCGCTCCAAATGCCTCGGTCGGAGGTGGGTACATATTCACATCCGGATCGCTCCAGGCAAATACCGCAACGGCGCAGCAGGCTCAGCTTGATCTCGACGCTGCGATTTCTGCTCTTTCTGCCTTTGGGGCCGGATCCAACATTACCTACGGGGACTTAGACAAGTGGCAATCTCTGCATGACGGCGTTATCCGTCCGGGGACATATACGGTTCCCGCAGCGACAGCGAATTTGACGGGAAACCTCATTCTCGACGGCGGGGGCAGCAACTCTGCGGTGTGGGTCTTTCAGTTCCCAAGCACGCTGATCACCTCGACCACCTCAAACGTCTTCGTACGGAATGTAGGTGACGGTGCAAACGTCGGGTTGTATTGGAATGTACACAGTGCAGCGACCCTGAACGGCATTACGTTCGCAGGAAATGTCCTCGCGCATGACCTTATCAGCAGTGACGGCAATTTAACCATTAGTTGCGGACGACTGTTGTCGGCCACGACACAAGTTACGTTGATTCAGGACACGGTCTCCATCAACGGCTGTAGCGGGAGCAGCGGCGGATTTGGCCAAGGCGTCGCTATCGGGTCAGGGGGTACTGGCGGGTCGAATGGGCAAGTCGTCCCAGAGCCTGCCACGCTGGCGCTGCTGGGACTGGGACTCGCGGCACTCAGATTTGCTCGCCGCCGGCAGGGTTGAGATCAGCAATTCTCCGCGACAGGTTGCGGTTCACCGGCCGTACCAGTACCGGGCATGCTCGGTACGGTATTCACTGAGTTCAAGCGCCGGCCCCATGGTCCGGAAATGCAGCATGATCGCGCCGGAGTCGTCGGAGCGCAGGCGCCTGATGCCCAGCTGGCCGTAGCGATCAAACACCTCCTGCTTCGGATGGCGGTAGCGGTTACGGTAACCGACCTGGAATACCGCAATATCAGGCTTCACCGCATTCAGGAAAGGCAGTGTCGACGATGTGCCGCTGCCATGATGCGGCGCCAACAATACCGATGCGCGCAATTGGTCCGCACTGCGCTCCACCAGTTCCGCCTCCTGCTGTGCTTCGATGTCTCCCGGCAGCAGGATGGACTGGGCTCCCAGCGTAATCTTCAGCGTGCAACTGCGCGCATTCGGTTTCCATTTGCCGCTGTCGTAACTGCCCGCGGTTGGATGCAGCATCTCGAACCGGACGCCGTCCCAGGTCCAGGCCTGGCTTGCCTCGCAGCGCCTGTGACTGGAAGCAGTGCCAGCAATCGGATGATCCGGAGGAAGCGATGACGAAACCAGGCCGATCCTGATTTCGTCGAGGATGGACAATGCCCCGCCCGCATGATCGGTGTCGCTGTGTGAAACAATCATTGCATCGAGCGTGCCGATGCCCCGCGCTTTCAAATAAGGCAGGATGACCCGGTTGCCGCCGTCCACTTCAGGCGAATAGGTTGGACCGGTGTCGTAAAGCAGCCGGTGATTCGGCGTTTCGACCAGGAGCGCGGTGCCCTGCCCGACATCGAACGCGGTGATCCACATTTCGCCATCCTTCGGATGTACCGGTACATTCACCAGCAACGGAACCCACCCCACCAGCCCCAGCCAGCGCAATGGCCAGCCGCGCGGGGCGAGCAGCCACAAGGTGCCTAGCAGCGCGCACAGAAATATCCACCATTCGGGAACCGGCGCGGTCCAGACTGCGACGGGCAATTCGCTGAACCAGTGCAATGCGAGCGCGAGCCATTCCACGCACAAATGCGCCGCCCCAAGCAGCCAGCCGGAAAGCGGCGCCGGCAACATGCTGCCGGCGAGTGAGAGCGGCGTGACCACAAAGCTGATCAAGGGAATCGCGAATGCATTCGCAATCGGACTGATCAGGGATATCTGGCCGAACAACAATATGGTCAATGGGACCAGGCCGAGCGTTACCACGTATTGCGTGTGCGTGGCCGACTTCAGGGCCGCCATCCATTTGCGTGGCGCTTCGTCGCCCGCATGGAGCTGTGTTCTTCCTGTTGTCGCATACAGGATGATCGCGACGGCGCCGAAAGACAGCCAATAGCCGGGCCAGAGCACTGCCCATGGGTCGAGCAGCAGGACCACGCCGAGGGCGGCGCACAGCACATGCGACACGCTGGTGATACGGCCGACCCATAGCGCAACAGCGACCACGGCCAACATGTACAGCGTGCGTTGCGCGGGTACGCCGAACCCCGCCAGCAATACATACAGGAATGCCATCGCGGTACCTGCGAGCGCAGCCGCCTTTTGCGCCGGCAACAAGGTCGGCAAGGCCGCATTCGTAAAGAATGACCGGCGCCATAACGCAAACGCGAGAGCAGAAAACATGCCGGCGATCATTGTGATGTGCAAACCGGAGATTGAAATCAAATGACCGATGCCGGTACGATTGAATACCTTCCAGTCCGACTGGCTGATCGCCCGCTGGTCTCCAACTACCAGTGCGACGATGACCCCGGCATACTCCTTGTCTGGCAGCGCCGCATAAATACGATCACGCAACCAACCCCTGGACCGCTCCACCACATTGCCGAAGCTATAAACAAAATCATCGAGGCGCTGGTTCTTCAGTTCCAGGCGTTCATCGGGACGGACATAACCAGTCGCGCGCACATTTTGCTCGAGCAGCCAAACCTCATAGTCGAAGCCATGCGGGTTGGCATTCCCGTGCGGGCGCCGGAGCCGTACCGTCAGTTGCCAGCGCTCCCCGGGCGCGACTTTTCCGACCGCCTGCACCTCTTCGGCCCGGAACGCGGAATACCACGACAAGGCCAGCTTCGACGGAACGACAGGCATCTCCCCATCGCCCGGCAGGATGCGTTCGACTGCAAAGTTGAACCGCACTCCTCGCTCGAAGCTGTAAGGCAGGCTGTCGATGGTCCCGATGACCGTGACGTCGCGCCCTTCCCATTCTTTCGGCAGTTCTTGCGATAAGTAGACCTGGGCGAACAACGCTGCCCACGTGAAGCCGAGTGTTGCTCCACATGCGGACAGGGCTGG
>JAQGMD010000438.1 GCA_028292565.1 Burkholderia sp.
GAGTCCATCAAGCCCTTCGTGTACGGATGTTGTGGTGTCTCGATTACTGCGCGCACGGTGCCCTGTTCGACGATCCTGCCGGCAGACATCACCGCGACGCGATCGGCCAGACCTGCCACTACCGCAAGGTCATGCGTGATCCAGATCAGGCTGGTCCCCGACTCACGGCACAGCTTCTGCATTTCGTACAGGATCTGCCCCTGGATAGTGACGTCGAGCGCGGTGGTCGGCTCATCAGCAATGATCAGGTCCGGCTTGTTCAACAGCGCGATGGCGATCGCCACCCGTTGCCGCATGCCGCCGGAGAATTGATGCGGATAGGCGTTCAGCCGTTCTTCCGGTGAAGGAATGCCCACACGCGCCAGCGCTTCACGCGCGCGCTCGCGGGCGGTTGCCTTGCTGACGGACTGATGGGCGAGCACCGCTTCTATCATCTGTGTATCGATGCGCAGCACCGGATTGAGTGTCATCATCGGATCCTGGAAAATCATCGCGATGCGATTGCCGCGCAAGTCACGCAATTGCTGTTCGCGCATCTGGCGCAGGTCCTGGCCCTTGAACAGGATTTGTCCGCCAACCACTTTTCCAGGTGGATCGACGAGACCGAGGATCGCGCTGCCGGTGACCGATTTTCCGGACCCCGATTCGCCGACCAGCCCCAAAACCTCGCCCGCTTCGACGCGGAAACTGACGTCGTCGACAGCCTTGGCGACGCCGGCCCGGGTGTAGAACCAGGTCTTCAGTTCATTTACGATCAATGTAGGCATGCTCATGCTCATGCTTGCAGTCGGGGATTGAGCACGTCGCGCAATTGGTCAGCGACGAGGTTGACCGAAACAATGGTCAGCAGTAGCGCCAGTCCCGGGAAAAAGCTGATCCAGTATTTGCCGGCCAACATGTATTGAAAGCCGTTGGAAATCAATAGCCCGAGCGACGGTTCGGTGGGCGGCAGTCCGAGTCCGAGAAATGACAGCGTCGCTTCCAGCGTAATCGCCGCGGCGACCTGCAATGCCGCTATCACGATCAACGGTGGCAGGCAGATTGGCAGCAGGTGCCTGAACAGGATGCGCGGCGTGGAAAGCCCAAGCAGCCGCGCCGCTTCGATATATTCCTTGCGGCGTTCGACGATGGCGGCGCTCCGCATGGTGCGCGCGTAATAGGCCCACTGGACCAGCACTAGCGCGAGGACGATTTTTTCCGTGCCTCTGCCGAGTATGGCAAGCAGGATCAGTGCGATCAGGATCGCCGGAAAGGAAAGCTGGATATCGGCGATGCGCATGATCAGCGCCTCGATGCGGCCGCCAAAAAAGCCGGCGATCAGGCCGAGCGTCATACCCAGTGCCAGCGCCAGCAGCGTGGCGGAGGCGCCGACGCCGATGCTGACCCGCAAGCCGTAGAGGATGGCGGACAGCATGTCGCGGCCCTGTTCATCGGTGCCGAGCCAATATACGCGCGCGCCATCAGCGGACGGCGAGCCGGGCGCGAGGCGCGTATCCGATATGTCGAGTTGCGCCAGGTCGTAAGGATTTTGCGGCGCCAGTACCGGCGCGAAGATCGCGGCGATCAGGATCAGCAGCAGGAGCGCCGATCCAACTAACGCGGTCTTGCTTTCAAAAAACGCGGCAATGAAACGCTTGAACGGATGGACGGGGGAGGGTACGGCAGGCACTACCATCATGCAGTGGCCTCACTGATACGAACGCGCGGGTCAAGCACGGAATAGACGATATCCACCAGCAGGTTGATGAAGACATACAGGGTGACGATCATCAGCAGGTAAGCGACGATCACAGGCCGGTCGAGCAGGTTGATCGAATCCAGCAACAGCTTGCCCATGCCGGGCCACGCGAAAATGGATTCGGTGACGACGGCAAATGCGATCAGCGAACCGAACTCCAGTCCGATGACGGTCACGATCGGGACCAGGATGTTTTTCAGCACATGCACGCCGATCACCCGCCGCTCGCTCAATCCTTTGGCGCGCGCAAACCGGACGTAATCTTGCGTAAGCGCTTCACGGGTACCAGCGCGTGTGAGTCGTATGATCAGCGCGAGCTTGAACAGTGCCAGATTGGTTGCCGGCAGGATGATGTGTCTCCATCCGTCCGCAGTCAGCAGAGACAGCGGCACGCCGAATACATCGACGGTGGGGCCGCGTCCACTGGCGGGCAGCCACCCGAGGTGCACCGAGAACAGCATGATCAGCACCAGCCCGACCCAGAAGGTGGGGAGCGAGAAACCGAGGATCGAAACCGCCATGATGGTTTTTCCGGAGAACCGGTCCGGCCGCAAGCCGGCCCACAGCCCGAGCGGAATGCCGAGGACCACCGCGATCAGCATCGCCGTCACTGCAAGTTCCAGCGTAGCAGGCATGCGCTCGACGATCAGTTGCAGCGCCGGCGCGCCATGCACGAAAGAATTACCGAGGTCACCCGCGAGCGCGTGTTGAAGATAGAGCCAGTACTGCATCCAGATCGGCTTGTCGAGGCCGAGCGCCGCGGTCGCGCGCGCGATCTCCGCATGATCGGCTTGCGGGTTGATCAGGATGTCCACCGGATTGCCGATCGCGTACACGCCCATGAACACCAGCAGTGACATGATGAAGAGGACGAACAGGGTTTGCAGCAGGCGGTGGGTGATGAAGGAAAGCATGGGGGATATTATCGCATCGCGGGGGAACGGGACGATGCAACTTCCCTCTCCCGCAAGAGCTGTAGGGCGGGTCGCGACCCGCTGGATGTGTTGGGGGTGTACGCTTTTATTCCGCCACAAACTGATGCGCAAACGTAAACTCATCCACGCGCGCATTATATTTCAGCCCCTTGCGTACCGCCCAGGTCGCATATTGATGATGCAGCGGAATCACAGCATAGTCCTTCAGCGCGATAGTCGCGCCCTCTTTCGCAAATGCCTCGCGCTTCTTCGCATCCACCGAAGACAATGCCGACTTCACCGCTTCATCCACCTTCGGGTTGCTGTACTTGCCCCAGTTCCACGTTCCCCATCCGGTCTCCGGATTAGGCGTGCCCACCAGCGAGCGCAATGAGAAGTCGCCCGCGAGCGAACCCCATCCCAGCATCGCCACACTGAACTCTCCCGCACGTGCCTTTCCGAAATAGGAAGACAACGGCAGCGTTTCCACTTTGGCCTGTATGCCGACCTTGCTAAGGAATTGCGCAACCGTCTGCACCACCCTCGCGTCATTCACGTAGCGATTGTTAGGTCCGTGCAGGGTCAGCGCAAAACCATCCGGGTAGCCGGCATCAGCCAGCAGTTTCTTCGCGCCTGCCACATCGTAGGCTTCCACCTTAAGCGTTTCAACGTGACCGAAGATGCCAGGCGAAACGATGTTCGATGCGGGTATGGCCAAGCCTTCCATAGTGTGTTGGACCAGGGCCGGACGGTTGATCGCCTTCGAGATTGCCTGGCGGACGCGCACGTCTTTCAACGGATTTTTCTCGAGCGGTTTGCCGGATTTGTCGAATACGTAGGGCGACTTGTCGCGCGACTGGTCGAGGTGCCAGAAAATCGTCCGCCACGACACCTTTTGTTCAAGCTTGAATTTCGGGTTGTTGCGCAGCTTGCCCAGGTCCGCGGTCGGGACTCCTTCGATTGCATCGACGTCTCCCGCGAGCAGGGCGGCCAGGCGCGGCGTGTCGGAGGTGATGATGCGGAACGTTACTTTCTCCCATGCCGGTTTGGTGCCCCAGTACTGGTCGTTGCGCACGACTTCAATGCGGTCGCCGCGCTTGAACGCGGCAAATTTGAACGGACCGGTACCCACCAGCGCCTTGCCGGTATTGAAGTCCTCAGTACTCGCGTTCTGCGCGGCTTTTTTGGAGACGATGAAAATCGAATTCATATCCAGCGGCAAAGGCCCGTAGGGCGCCGCTGTTTTCAGCCGCAAGGTATAGGGATCGACGATCTGTTTGTCGACGATCTGCTTGGTGTAGCTGGTGAACGGGCCGGGGCTGTTGATCAGCGCCGCCGGACGGTCAAGCGAGAACATCACATCCTCCGCGGTCAGCTCCGATCCGTCATGGAACTTGACGCCCCGGCGCAGCTTGAATTCCCAGGTGGTGGGGTCGACCGCACGCCACGAAGTCGCGAGGCCGGGTATCAGTTGACCGTTGGCGTCCACGTGCACCAGTGAATCGAACAGGTGCTGCGAGAATGCGATATTGGGAGCGATGTTGACGAAGTGCGGATCGAGGGAGGACACGTCGGACGACAGTGCGATCTTCAGGTCGGCGGCATGAACCGCTGCGGTGCCTGACAACACGGTGCACAGGGCGATAGCAGAAGCCATGAGAGAGAGCTTTTTGTTTATCGTGGACACAGTGTTTCCTTTTTTGATCGCATTGAATGGTTGTCTATTGTACGGAAAACCGGCGATTGCAGTTGATGCCCTGACAGGATGCACAGGGTTGCGCCTGCGCATCCGGAACCGGGTCGCCGTCGACTGGTCTGATCGGGGTTCATGACGAGTTTGTCATGCCTATCTGAAAGGAGCGCCACCATGAAAAGAACCGGTTCTGCCATCTGGCAAGGTGATCTGAAGAGCGGGAAAGGTACGATTTCCACCGAGAGCGGTGTGCTCAAGGAAACGCCATATTCATTCAGCACCCGCTTTGAAAATGGAAAAGGGTCGAACCCGGAGGAATTGATTGCCGCGGCGCATGCCGGCTGTTTCACGATGGCCCTGTCGGCTGCGCTGGGCAATGCGGGATTTAAACCTGAACGACTGGCAACCCAAGCGGCTGTTACGCTGGAGCAGGTTGAGGGCAACTGGACCATCTCCACTATTGACCTGCAGCTCGATGCGAACGTCCCGGGGATAGACCGTAACAAATTCGAGGAGCTTGCGGCGGATGCGAAGAAGAATTGTCCGGTTTCGAGGGTGCTTAATGCGACGATTAATTTGAAGTCCACGCTGCAGGGCTAGCCGAAAGCACTACGTTAAGGCGCCGCGCAGGAATAACTTGTGCAATTTGGCGGACGTAGCGGGATGCGATGCAAGGCGCGAGGAGGAGTCATAGCGAGCTATGGCGACGACGAGCAACACGTACGCAAGAAGAAAGCAGAACAGTCTCTCAGCAGCGCGCCCGCTATGGCAAGCAAAATTGTGCAAGTTATTCCTGCGCGGTGCCTAATACTACATTTGTAGTTTCGGCCGCCGCAATCATTCCTGGTGAATTTTTATGCAAAACTTTCCGTCGATTT
>JAQGMD010000432.1 GCA_028292565.1 Burkholderia sp.
CCGACGGCCGAGGAGCTGCTTCCCTGGTTGCGACGTATCGACGAGGCGCGCTGGTACACCAATTTCGGACCGTTGCTAAAGGAATTCGAACAGCAGCTTCTCAGGGTTCTTCCCGCCACTGGCGATCCGATCTCGCTGACGACTGTGAGCAATGCGACGCTGGGTCTCGAACTGGCTTTGCTTGCGTTGGATCTGCCGAAGGGCAGTCGTGTGTTGCTTCCCTCATTTACGTTTGTCGCCACTGCAACCGCTGCGCTGCGCGCGGGACTGACGCCTGTAGTGGCCGATGTCGATCCCGATAGCTGGCTGCTGACGCCGCAAATCGCTGCGGCGGCGCTGAAGAAAATCCGTGTGGATGCGGTCATGCCGGTGTCTACCTTCGGTTGTCCGCAGGAGATCAGGCAGTGGGACGCCTTCGCCGATGAAACCGGGCTGCCCGTCGTAATTGATGCCGCGGGTTCGCTCGGGAACCAGGAGGTCGGCGGACGTGCCGTGGTGGTCTTCAGCCTGCATGCGACCAAGGCGCTGGCGAGCGGCGAGGGGGGCTTCGTGGTCGCCTCCGATAGTTCGTACATTCGCCGCGTCCGCCAGCTCAGCAATTTCGGAATCAACCCGGAAACCGGCATATCGGAGTTCGCCGGGAGTAACGGCAAGATGAGTGAGTATCATGCCGCTGTGGGCTTGGCGGCACTGGAAGGATGGCGAAACATACAACAACGCCGCCGCAAACTGATGCATGCCTACCTGCCCCGGCTGGAGGAGCTTTGCCCCGAAATCATTTTGCAAAAGAAGCCGGACGGCGGCATCTATCCCATCTTTGTCGCCGCCTTGCCGGAATCCGCGCAGATTTCGGAAGTCATGTCTTATATGGCCCGCCATGGCATCGAAACACGTCGATGGTATTGCCCGCCGATACACCGGCAACCTGCTTTCGACCAGTTGGAAAAAGCCGGAACGCTTGAGGTAACGGAATCGATCTCCAACAGGGTGATAGGCTTGCCGTTCCATATGCAGATCGGCGTCGACCAGATCGACACCGTCTGCGAAAAACTGGCCGAAGCATTGGCTGCACGGTAACTGGCCGCACGGCCATGCCCACGGAATTCTTCTAACAGTTATTGGACACTGACCTATTCGTGAACAAGGAAAATATCGATCAATCCGGCAGCGATGCGCAGCAGGTATCGCATGCTCCGGAACGGACCTACCGCAGCATTGGATTCGAGACGCGCAAGTTCGATCAGCGCCGCGAGCCATACTGGCAAGGCGTGCAGGAAATCATCGGCATGGATTACGATCCGGTGGACCTGATCCATCACTTTCCGGCCTTTACCGGGCATGTGTGCCTGGGACGATTTCTGGCGCTGTACGAGGTGTACAAACAAACCCTCGGACTGATGGGGCATATCGCCGAGGCGGGCGTGTGGAAGGGTTCGTCCCTGCTCATGTTTGCAAAGCTGACCCAGTTATTCGAGCCGGAGGCGCTGACACAGGTGCATGGCTTTGACTGGTTCCGCGGAAACCATCCTGAAGAAGCAGAAAAGCATCTGGTCAGCGAAAATTCCTACTTCGAAAGCAAGGAACGTCTCGAAGCCCTGATCCGCGCACAGAGGCTCGACAACGTGGCTTTGCTGCATGAGCTCGATCTGTCGAAAGACCTCGATGCCTTTTTCAGCAAATACGCACACCTGCAATTCAAACTGGTATTCCTCGACTGCGGCCTTTACCCCGTGGTGCGTCATTGCATCGAATACTTCTGGGAGCGACTGACTCCCGGCGGTATCCTGCTGCTCGATAATATCAATCACGAAACGGCGCCGGGAGAGACGCTTGCGGTCCGTGAAATGTTGCCCGGCATGCGGATCCGCACCTTCCCATTCACGCAGCAACCGACGGGTTACATAGTTAAACCCGCACAAGACGCATTGTGAGCCGCGTCCTGATTTTTCCGTCATCCATGGCGGAGGCTCTCGATTTTCTCTCGGAGTCGAAGCTGCTGGGCGCGTTGGTTGTCGGAGCTTCCTCGCTGAAGAACGACCCGAATGCGCATCATTTCAACGATTGGTTCTATTTGCCCCTGGTGAATGATCCGGCCTTCGCCGAGGCTTTCATCGATCGCTTGCACCAGCATGAGATCAAGCAGGTTTTTTCCCCTAACAATACTGTTCATACTTATCTCTCCCGCCTGATCGAACGCAAATCGCTTGAGGTCGAATTGCTGCCGCTGCCGTTCGATGTCGAGCTTGAACGTTTTGTGTCAGTCCGCACTCGAGCCAGGTCGACCGCCGGAGTGGTGCAAGCGATCGCAGGCGAAAAACATGGTTTGAAACGGTTTGACATCGACGCGATCCTGAACATGACGGACCGGATTTTCGGCCAATGCGGTGAAGGAAAAATGTCTGCGTTGATGGGCGCGATGGCTACATGTCCGAAAGGCGACGTGGTGGAAATCGGCGCGTTCGCCGGAAAATCGGCCGCGGCGCTTTCGTACCTTTCGCAGCGTCTGCAAATCGGCCCGATGCTGGTGGTCGATCCATGGCGCATTGAAAATTCGGTGCAGAAGGATGCTCCGCAGTTTGTTCAGGATATGGCAGCAGGGGATTACTGGGATCTCATCGCGGACCTGTTCCTCGCCAATCTTGCGCCTGTGTCCCCTGCGGGCTTCAACTACTTGCGGCATACGTCGGAACAGGGGGCTGCGATTTATGCGGCCGGAACAGTTCACTCCGATGCGTTCGGAAAGACTGTCTACTCCGGTGGCATCGCCTTCCTGCACATCGATGGCAATCACGACTACGTCGAGGTGTACAAGGATGTGATGCTGTGGGTTCCAAAAATGGTGCCGGGTGGCTGGCTGGTGCTCGACGACTATTGCTGGCCGCATGGAAACGGGCCGCGCAGGGTGGGGGACATGATACTGGAACAGCACGCCGACAAGGTCTTGTACAGCTTTGTCATCGACGGAGCTTTGTTCATGCAACTCAGTGCGCCCATCCGGTTTGTGGCCAATCCGGCCTGACGCGCCATAGCTCCCGAGAGCGAAACGGACCCGCTACGTCGGCTGGAAATCGTACCCGGTCTAAGGCGCCGCGCAGGAATAAGTTGGGCAATTTGGCGGCCGTCGCGGGATGCGGTGCAAGGCGTGAGGAGGAGTCATAGCGAGCTATGGCGACGACGAGCAACGCCGCAACGCGCCCGCTACGACCAGCAAAATTGGCCAACTTATTCCTGCGCGGTGCCTAAACATTGAGGTCGGTTTCCAGCAGGTCGTAAAACTTCGCGTTGTGCCAGACCTCGTCCTTCATGAATGCGTGGCGTTTCTCGCCGATGTAGTGAAATCCCCACTGCTTGATGATGCGCTCCGATTCCGCATTCGAAGTGAAGTGCTCCACCACCAGCCGGTGTATGCCAAGTTCATGAAAGGCGAAGGCGATGACCCGCCTGCCGGCTTCCGACATGATGCGCTGTCCCTGGAATTCCCGTCCCAGCCAATATGCCAGCTCCGCGCTATGGTAGGTGAGTGCCCGGTGGTGGCGCAGGATGCCGATCAGGGAAATGATGCCGCAGAAGCGGCCCTCTTTGAAGATCGACCAGGTGATGCCTCGCTCGTCACGGCGGCTTTGTTCGAGATTGTCGATAAGCGCCCTGGTTTCGGAGATGTCCTTGTGCGGCTTCCATGACATCAATCGACTGATCTGTGGATCGGCCACATGCGGCCAGACGTCCTGGAGGTCCTTCATGTCGATAGGCGTGAGCAGCAGGCGGTCGGTATGGAGTGTCAGGTTTTCCGGAAACAATTTGTTCATCTCTCTTCAATTGAGCATTCGGCATATCCCATACCTTCTGCCCCAAAGCCGTTACCGTTGTAGAACATCAGCAATCGCTTATCCTGCCGGATGACGTACGGGTAGGCCAGCATCAGCGAATCCCATCCACTTTCGGATAATTCAATTCCTGCACGTGTGTCGTCACGGGTCCACTGCTCAAGGTCGCGAGAATGTGCGTAACCAATGCGATAACCTCCGGCGCCATTGCGGAAGTCGCTCATGCCGCGGTAACAAAACCACATGTGGTAAGTGTCGTTTTCCCTGATCACGGTGGGTCTGGTCAACGCTTCGCTGTCATGGCTGCAGGGCAGGGCCGTAATGCCGGGCTGACGCCACGCTATACCATCGTCTGATTGCGCAACCTTCAGGTCATATTGGTGCTCCAGCTTGCCGTCGACTTCGCGCCAGGCCGTGCCGGAGCAATACCATGATCGCCAATGCCCCTGGTCGAACAACATGAAAGGCGACGTCGCGGAATAGGGCTCGGCGGCAGTAGCCGTGAGAATCGGCTCTTCACTCACACGGGCGAATGTGACGCCATCCTCGCTTACCGCCAGCCCGGTGAAATTCCGGTACGGGACGTCGGTGCCACGGCTCCAGCCACTGTAGTAGAGGAAAAGGCGTTTGCCGACTTCGACTACGCAGCTCGGCATGATCCCATGTTCGTCAAACGCTCCCGCTTTGCCTGTCTCAAGTATCGGCCGGTCGTGTACGTAGAGCACCTCGCTCGGATCGTGGGCAGAAACGTCGATGAAGGTCGTCATGCTCAGACCCGGTTCCGGCCGTGTCGAAAAAAAGATCCGCAAGGTATTCGCATCTTTTTGCCATACCGTGGGTACCTGGGCATGACTGTGCATCCAGCCATGTTGCCCCGATGCCGCGAAGATTCTCCCTTTCTTGGTCCACATGAAGGCTATTCTCCGAGTTCGCGCCTGGCCGCCGCCTTGACGACCTCGTCCAGCCAGGTATGCATGCTTTTGCCCGACTTTTCCATCGCCTGCAACGCGAGCGCCTTGGTGTCAAGATTTACGCCTTCGAGCTGCCCATCGACACGGGTCAGATGAGTGCCGCCGCGCGGGCCAGGAATTTGATAGTTGAAGTTCGCCGGAGGTTCACCCTCGCCGACGACAAAATCGATGAGATAGAAGACGCCGCCGATCATCCAGCGCAGTCTTACGTCGCGCGCTTCGACCGGCATTTCCTGCAGCGGCAGCGGCGCATTGAATTGCGGATTGGTGGCGGTCAATATCTTTGCAAAGCGGGTCTCGCGCAGCCATGGTGGCATGCTTTCGTCGCCCACGACCACGCGGCCGCCGACTTTGGTGACCCGCGCGAATTCTTTCAAAGCACGCTTGATGTCACCGAACTCGCCCAGTCCGCCGAAGTGATAGACCGCATCGAAATACCGATCGGGAAACGGCAGGTAGCTGCCGTTGGAAACCGAGTATTCAACGGGCACGCTGACCCCGTGCAGTCGTTCGACACATTTTTCCAGCATAGGCAGCGAGATATCCTGGAGATAGAGCTTGCCGGAGGCATCCAGGCGCTGCGCCAACAGCGCGGAATCGCGTCCTGAGCCGCAACTGACTTCAAGCACGCGGTGGTGCGGTTTCAGTTCCAGCGTGTCGACCATTTTGTTCCGGGTGACGGTCTCGTCTTCCCAAAAGGTTTCAAAGGTCAGGTGCAG
>JAQGMD010000454.1 GCA_028292565.1 Burkholderia sp.
AGCATCGAGGTGATGATCATTTCCAGGACGTGTGCCGGGGACCTGGAGGTGTTCTTCAAACGATTCACGCAAAAGCGGCCGGTCATGTACAGCCACGCACCGCCGGCAATGACGGCGGACCCATATGCACCCGTCAGGAGGGCGACCAGGCAGGCCAACAGCGCTGTGACAGTGAAGTAAAAATCCCAGCGTGGCGCCGCCCGGATCTTTTGCCGGTAGTGCGTCGGATGTTTCTTGTACAAGAGCGCGTCAAACTGGACCTTCTTCAGCTGCGAGAGGCTCACTCCCCAACCCGCCGGACGGATCGGATGGGTGACCACCGCCCTGGGTGCATGGACGATATTTGCCGGATAGTCGAGCAGCCGGAAGTAGAGATCGGAGTCTTCCCGCCACGCATAGCGGAACCGTTCGTCAAACCCGTCGAGCTGTTCCAGCACGCGTTTGCGGCAGAAGCAGTTGGCGGTGACGAACACAGCGCTCTCAAGTCCTTTGGCGTCGAGCTGGTAGTCCGTCGGCGTTCCCGTCAAGGGCATGACGATGCGGCCCCATACCGCGTGCACGTGGTCATTGAACGAACGCAGGCCGCTTTCCAGCCAGTCGGCTCCGGCAATGGTGTCATCGTCGGTGAAAGCGATGATTCCGCCGCGCGCCGCTCGCCACCCAAGATTGCGCGCTGCGGCCGGGCCATGTGGGCCGAACGATGGGATGTAGGTGACCTTCGGGCCAGCGTCCTCGGTATGCTCCGCCCAGCGCGCCACGACCTTGCGCGTGTCTTCGCTCGGGCGGTCATCCACGATGATGATTTCAAATTTATCGGGGCCGAAATTCTGAAGGATCAGGCTGGCCACGCATCGGTTCAGGAGTTGCGGCCTGCCGCAGGTGGGCACGACGACCGAAACCAGGAGGCCGGCTACCCGGGCGGTCGCGGTGCTTCTGCTCGTGCTGGCGCGGGTGGACACGCGGAAATGCGGCGGGCTGTCGAGCTCGCCGCGCAGCGCCGTGCCTTCGTTGCATGCAGTGGAGTGGTTTCGGGCCCTTGTAAACGCAAGTACTTTCGGCATGGATTATCCTGCAAGAATCATGGTCTCTGGGATGCGAATCGGCATGTCGCTACAGACGGACAAGTAAGCCGGCTGGGCAAAAAACAGAACATGATGCAATTAATGTTCCACCGCCATATGACCATATGGATGGGAGCTGGAACTTCAGACAACCGATTGAGTCGCCTTGTTCGCTTCCTCCGTTCTCTTTTCGCGTTGCTGCATCTGCCACAAGCGGGAATAGACGCCGTCCTGCGCAAGAAGCCTGGCATGCGTGCCGCGTTCCACTATGCGTCCGCGTTCAAGGACCAGGATCTCGTGGGCGTCGACCACCGTCGACAGGCGATGGGCAATCACCAGCGCCGTGCGGTTTTGCGACAATTGGTCGAGCTCGGCCTGGATTGCGCGTTCCGACTGTGTATCCAGTGCGGAAGTGGCCTCATCGAAAATCAGCAGTGGCGGGTTCTTGAGGATGGCGCGCGCGATGGCGATGCGTTGCTTCTCGCCACCCGAAAGCATCACGCCGCGTTCGCCAACCGGTGTTTCGTACTTTTGCGGCAGCGAGTCGATGAAATCGTGAACATGAGCCGCTTTCGCCGCAGCAATAATCTCTCCCGTGAACGCGCCTATGCGGCCATAGCCGATGTTATAGGCGATGGTGTCGTTAAACAGCATGGTGTCCTGGGGCACAACCCCTATCGCCGCGCGCACGCTGCTTGAATTGACGGTGCGGATATCCTGGCCGTCCACCAGTATCTTGCCGCTGCCCGGATCGTAAAAGCGCAGCAGCAGCCGCGCCAGCGTCGACTTGCCGGAACCGCTGCCGCCCACCACCGCGACCGTTTGTCCCGCCGGAATGCGAAAACTGACGCCGGACAGGATCAGCCGCGTCGGCTCATAGCCAAAGCTCACATTGTCAAAATTCACCTCGCCGCTCGTCACTTTCAGCGAAGGCAATCCCGGAGACTCCTCTACCTCAGGCCTTTCTCGCAACAGCTGGAACAGTTTTTCGGCATTGATCAGCGCATCTTTTGCTTCGCGATACACGAAGCCGAGCGCGTTCAACGGCAAGCAGACCTGCAGCACGTAGGCATTGATCAATATCAGGTCACCCACTGTCATCACGCGCGTCAGCACGTCCTGCCCCGCCAGCAACATTATCGAGGCCACGCCGATGGCGATGATTGCGCTTTGTCCCACATGCAGGATGAACAGCGCCTTCTGGTTGGCGACCCCGGCTTCAGCCCAGTGCACCATGATCTCGCGGAAACGGTTCGATTCCACTTTTTCGTTGGTGAAATACTTGACCGTGTCGTAGTTGATCAGGCTGTCGGCAAGCAGGCTTTTGGCGTTGGAGTCGAGGCGGTTCACCCGACGCTGGAACGGCGCGCGCCGGGCGGTAAATATCAGCGTGAATCCGCAGTAGATGACGAACGTCACCACCAGGATGACGGTATACCAGTGGCTGTAGCGGGTCGTGATGATCGCGGTCACCATCCCGATTTCAAGCAGGGTCGGCACCAGCGTGAACAGCGCGACGCTCAGCAGGAAAGCAATGGCGTTGGTGCCGCGGTCGATGTCGGGCAGCAGGCCGCCGATACGCCGCTTCGCATGAAAGCGCGAACCGAGTGCATGCAGATGGGAGAAGGTATTCAGCGCATAAGTCCCTACCGCGTGCTGTGTTACGCGTGCAAATGCTATGTCGCGTAACTCATTGAACAGGGTTCCGGCGAATCGCAGCAGCGCATAGCCCGCCAGCAGGACAACAGGCAGGACGAGCAACTGTTCCGGCCGCGACAGTTCGTCGACGATCCGCTTCAGGACGAGCGGGACGCCGACCGCCGCGAACTTTGCCATGACGAGACATATGACGGCGACGACGATCCGGCCGCGAAAGGTCTTCACCACGTTCCACAGGTCGCGAAAGACATGTTGTCCAGCGGGTTGATTTTGAGAGATATCCGGCATAGGAAGGGAAGATGTTTTAAAGAACTATTCGGTGTAACGCCTGCGCGCCTGCTGTAAAACTTACCGCGGACGTTTGGAATGGATGCGCTTTTACTTTTTCGGGCAGGGGAAACGGCGCGTGGGCGTCATGGCCTGCATGGTATGGAACTTGCGAACCTCGCGCATTTCATCAACACGCTCTCCGGAGGCCTTTTCCCGGAGTTGTCCCACGGCCGCCTTTCGTCCCCTTGTCTGCATTTGCAAGAATCGTCCCGTTTCACGGTCGCCGTCGAATTCGGGCAAGCGGAAAGGAGATTCATGATGACCAGGATCGAGCAGTCGATTGAAGTGAATGTACCTGCGCCCAAGGTATACAACCAACTGACGCAGTTTGAGGATTACCCGCGTTTTATGGAGGGCGTAGAGGAAGTACGGCAACTTGACGATACCCATCTTCACTGGCGTGCCAAAATGAACAGTCATGACATGGAATGGGATGCCGAAATTATGGAACAAGTTCCGGACCAGGTGATTGCCTGGCGTAACACGGCTGGTCCCATCAAGATGAACAAACTGGAGGTGCGCCCGATGGACCAGGACAGCACCAAAGTAACGTTGTTGACGGAATTTGAAGCGCCACAGCAACAGGCGCAGGGGCAGGGGCAGGACATGGACCTTGAAACCAGAATGGCCGAGCATGCGGTGCATGACCTGATGCGTTTCAAGCGATTCATTGAGAGCAGGGGCCAGGAAACCGGTGCGTGGCGTGCTGAAGTGCACGGGGGAAAGGAGACCAGGCCGCCGTCCGGTGATGTCGCGGCGGCGCAGGGTCAGCAGCCCCCCGGTCATCAGCAACCGGGAGCGCGACCGGAGCGACAACAATCGGCGGAGCGACAGCCGGCGACCGGGCAGCAGCCCGCAACAGGGCGAATGGTGGGCCAGCAGACCGGCGGCGTCCCGACGCCCGATGGCGTTCAGCCAGGCGGTGATCAAGCCGGAGGACAGGTAGGGGCGTCGCAGCAACATGGCCCGCAAGGCGCCGATCTGGATCCGGTGTTAAGCGCAATGACATCGATGAATCCGCAATCATGGCTGCCCAATATCCTGCATGCCTGGGAAGAGCCGTTCGTCATGATGCGGAAAATGACGGAAGACATGGACCAGATTTTTGAGAGGTTCGTCGGCCGGCCAATGCATGGCGCGAAGCAGAGCCAACCAGCAGTGCCCTCCGTCGCCACCGCGTGGTCGCCGCCGCTTGAAGTCGCGCAACGCGACAACCGGTTGGTGATCCTGGCCGAGCTGCCCGGAGTGCGGCAGGAAGACGTGCATGTCGAAATAAAGAACGACCGATTGGTCATCGAGGGAGACCGGCGCGAACCGCAGGACGCAGGGAAGGGATTCCTGCGTACAGAAAGAAACTACGGCCATTTCTATCGGGCGATCGCTTTGCCGCAGGGGATTAATCCCGATGAGGCGTCCGCTTCGATGCGCGACGGGGTGCTGGAAATTATTGTGCCGGTGCAGCAAACGCGGCAACCCGGCCGTCATGTCGATATCCGTTCCCCGGAGTGAGCTCGCGCGAGCGCCGCGGTACGTGCACGCGCTTTGATCGCCTCCGCTGGGAGGTAATGGCCATTCCAAACACATTTACTAGACAATCCGCAAGCATCGCGTGAAACCGTGCTGCGCTTGCGTGGTCGTAACTTGTGGAGCGACACCAGAGTGCAACAGCTTGCCTTTGGCTTGCACAACAACAACAGATCCCAAAGGAAGACACATCACAACCACC
>JAQGMD010000457.1 GCA_028292565.1 Burkholderia sp.
AGCAATTCAGGCGCTAATGTGGTTCTGGTAGCGATTGTGGGCGCCGATGCAATCACCTTCGTCAAACAGTTCACCGCGGCCGGCCTGAAGGACAAGATCAAAATTGCCTTCTTCGGTTTCAGTGAAAACTACATGGCCGGCCTGACCCAGGCAGAGTCGAACGGCATCATGACCGTCTGCAATTTCACCGAGTCGCTGAACAAACCCGAAGCGCAAGCACTGGTGAAGAAGATGCGCGCAAAATTCGGTGAGAAGGCCATCGTGAGCAACACCGTCGACGCGCATTACACGCTCACCCGTTTCTATATTGAAGCGATCAGGAAGGCAAAGAGCGATGAGCGTGAAGCTATCAGCAAGGCAATCGTCGGCCAGAGCATGATGTCCGGGAATGGCGAAGTCACGCTACGCGCAAGTGACCGTCACGCCGACCTGAATGTGCTGATTGCAGAGGCAACAGACGGACGTCTCGCGATAAAGAAAGACGTCGGGCGGGTGAGTGCGCCTAATCAGTGCAAGGCATAGAGCCCGGCGTCCATGCTTGAAATTGAGGACATCACCAAGCGTTTCGGCGGGCTCACGGTGCTCGACGGTTTGTCGCTGTCCCTGCGGCGCGGCAGCGTGACTTGCATCATCGGCCCCAATGGCTGTGGCAAGACCACGCTGTTCAATATTGTCACGGGAAAGTTGCGCGCCGAAGGCGGGAGGGTTGTCCTGAACGGCCAAGACGTCATGGGCCTGCCGCCTTACCGGATTGCGGGCCTTGGCGTCTCCCGGAAATTCCAGATTCCCGGCGTCTATCCGGAGCTGTCGGTGGTCGAAAACCTGATGGTGCCTCTGACCGCGTCGCGGCAAAAAGCGGGCGTGCTCGCTACCTTGTTCTCGAAGCATACCGGGCGGCTTGGCGATTTGCTCGCCCTGTGCGGACTTTCGACCAAGGCAACCGAAAAAGTGGAGACGCTCTCGCACGGCGAAAAGCAGTGGCTGGAAATCGCGATGCTGCTCGCTTTCGATGCGGAACTCATCTTGCTGGATGAACCGACCGCCGGCATGTCCGTTCCTGAGACGCAGAAAACAGCGACGCTGGTCAGGCGGCTACAGTCTGAATTCAAAAAAACCGTGCTCGTCATTGAACACGATATGAGTTTCGTCAGGGCGCTGGATTGCCGCGTGGTGGTGATGCTGCGCGGGCGCGTCGTCCGCGAAGGAAGCATTGAGCAGATCCAGAAGGATCCGGAGGTGATTGCCGCTTATCTTGGTGAGGTGGCGGCATGCTGAGCGCACAAAGAATCGTTGCGGGCTACCAGGCCGGCAGCCGTGTGCTCGACGGATTTTCGGTCGCGCTTGGAAGCGGGGAAGTGGTTGCGCTGCTCGGCAGGAACGGTATGGGGAAAACCACCTTCCTCAAGGCGCTCATGGGCCATGTCCGCATCGCCGAAGGGTCGGTCGACTTCATGGGCCAAAAAATCTCCGGGCTGCAGCCTTTCGAAATTGCCAGGAAGGGTGTCGGCTATGTTCCGCAGGGCAGGGAGATATTCCCGGATTTCACCGTCGAGGAAAACCTGATGATGGGGCTGATCGGACGGCCGGATCTGCCCAACGAGATTCCCGAGTGGGCGTTCGACGTCTTCCCGATATTGCGCGAGCGGCGCAAGCAGCGCGGCGGCAGCATGTCGGGCGGCCAGCAACAGCAGCTTGCGATCGTGCGCGCGCTGGTCGGGCGGCCGAAGTTGTTGCTGCTGGATGAACCGTCCGAAGGCATTCAGCCGAATATCGTGCAGGACATCGGGCGGGTGTTGAAACGGTTTGCGAAGGAGCAGGGACTGACTATCCTGCTGGTGGAACAAAACATGGAGTTGGTGCTGGGGATGGCGCAACGCTGCCTGTTCATGGAGAACGGGAGTGTGGCGTACGAGACGGATCAGGTTGCGCAGTTGAGGCAGGACCCGACGCCGATTCATCGGTATCTCTCGGTATAGGTAGTACGTCCCTTCCTCCTGCAAGGGGGAAGGAGCTTTACCCGGCACTGAATAAACGTATTGGGCGGCATATGAACATCATCATTGAATTGAGCCTCGACACGCTCAGCTTCTCGCTGAGCCTGCTACTGGTCACCCTCGGACTGGTCATCATCTTCGGCCTGATGAACGTCATCAACATGGCGCATGGAGAATTCTTTCTCCTCGGCGCTTATTGCGTGGTCGCGGTTCAGCAATCCGGCATGCCATACTGGCTCGCACTGTTAATCGCACCGCTCGTGCTGGCGGCAATCGGCGTCCTATTGGAGCAGTTCGTAATCCGGCATGTCTACAGCCGCTTCATCGACACCATCCTGGCTACCTGGGGCATCTCGATCGCACTGAAACAGTTGATCGTTGTCGTATTCGGCCCCACTTCGCAAAGCATTGTCAATCCGCTACCGGATCCGGTACAGATCTTCGGCGTGGTGTACCCGTCGTTCCGCCTGTTCATCATGGGAGTATCGCTGGTCCTCACCATCGCGACCTTCCTGGTCTTCTACAAAACCAGACTCGGCCTCGCAATCCGCGGTGTGATTGCCAACCGCCCGATGGCGGCATCGCTCGGATTGAATACGCGCGCTCTCGACCGCTGGACCTTCGCGTTCGGCGCCGCGCTGGCCGGTTTTGCCGGCGCAGTGATGGCGCCCATCATGAGTGTCGACCCGCAGATGGGCGTCGGCTTCCTGATTCCGGCGTTCCTCTCGGTAATGGTCGGCGGTGTTGTCGGCTTGCTGGGTGCGGTACTCGGCGTGGGCATCATCGGCGGCACCAGCACCGTGATGTCCACTTTCAGCACGCAGGTCGGCGCGCAGATCGCGGTATTCGTATTGGCGATCGTCGTGATTCGCTTGTTCCCTGAAGGCCTGCTCGGCAGAAAGCGTTGAAATGAACGGAAAATTTTCGGCAGCCGGTGGACTGACTGTCGCCATCTGGGTACTGCTGGCGCTGGCCCCATTGGTTGCCGATGAATGGAGCATCGGGCAACTGGCGCAATACATGACCTACGGCATCCTGGCGATGAGCCTGTCCTTCATATGGGGACAGGCGGGCATCCTGTGCTTCGGCCAGGCGATTTTTTTCGGGATGGGGGCGTACCTGATGGCGCTCACCACGCTGGAGAAATTTACCTGGTTCGGCGGGTCGCAGACGATAGGCTTTTTGCTCGCCGTAGTCGGACCGGCGCTCGCTGCAAATTTGCTTGGCCGGTTCTTCTTCGCCGGTCGTGGACTGTCGGGCGCATTCTTTGCGATCGTTACGCTGTGCGCCGCGGTCATTGTCGAGATCGGCGCCCAACGCTCGAAATTCATCGGCGGGTTCGATGGCTTGCTCGGCGTGCCGCCGTTGATGGCGGGGGACGACGTGCTGTCGACCAACGCGTCGTTCTACGTCGTGTTCGTGTCCGCGCTGGTGGTTTACCTGATCGCGCTGTTTATCCAGCGGTCTCCTTTTGGCGTGGTGCTGGCGGCAATCCGCAACAATGAAGAAAGAACAGGCTTCTTCGGCTACCGCACCACGGAATACAAGATCGTGGCATTTACCATCTCTGGTGCGATGGCGGGCTATGCGGGAGCGCTGTTCACTACCCAGTTCGGTTTCGTGTCCCCCGCGATCGCCGGAAATGCGCTCTCCACCGAAATCCTGATATGGGTCGCTGTCGGTGGCCGCGGTGTGCTGTTGGCCGCATTCCTCGGCGTGATCCTGGTGCGATTCGTTGAAAGCTTCCTGTCGCAGTCGCTGGGTAACTATTGGCTGCTCAGCCTCGGTGTCCTGTTTGTGCTGACTGTCGTCGTTATGCCTGAAGGGATCTTCGGCAGGATACTCAGACTGCCGCTGCCGAAGGCTTGGCGGCTGGCCGGCGCGATGCGCACCAAACCGATACAGGCGCCGCAATGACAAGTATTTTCTCAACACCCCGCATCGCGTGCAGCCAACACGCTGACTCCGGAATGCTCGCCTGGTCGCAAGTGCCCCTGGCGTCCTATCCTGAAAGGATAGGCGAGTACCTGTTGTATTGGGCAGAGAAAGATCCGCAGCGACCATTCCTTGTCCAGCGCGATGAAAAGGGCGAGTGGGCCGGCATCTCATACGGAGAAATGTTCGAGCGCAGCAGGCGAGTCGGCCAGTTCCTGCTCGACGCCGGCTGCAGCGTTGAACGGCCGGTTGCCGTCCTGTCCGAAAACTCGATCGCGCATGCCACCATCGCCCTCGGCGCGATGTATGCCGGCATTCCGGTAGTACCGGTTTCGTCAGCGTATTCAAGCATACCGGAGGCGTTCGACCGGCTGGTGTACTGTCTCGGCCTGGTCACTCCCGGTGCCTTGTTCGTCGAAGATGGCGCACGCTACGAGAAGGTGCTCTCGCGATTACCGCAACAGTACGGGATATGCATTGCGGCGCGCAACGCCGTCGGGGCAATGCGCACACTCGACGAAGCGGCAGCCACGCAGCCGGGCACCGTCAACGCGGCGTACCGTGCATCGGGACCCGACACCATCGTCAAGATTCTGTTCACCTCCGGCTCGACCGGCTCGCCCAAAGGCGTGATCAACACCAACCGCATGGTCTGCGCCAATCAGCAACAACTGGTGCAGATATATCCATGCCTGGAGGCCAGGCCGCCGCGCACCCTCGACTGGCTGCCCTGGAGTCATACCTTCGGCGGCAATGAAACGTTTTTCATGACCCTGCGTCACGGGGGTACCCTCTACATCGACGCGGGCAAGCCGACACCTGCGCTGTTCGCGCAGACGTTGCGCAATTTGCGCGACGTCCAACCCACCATTTATTTCAATGTGCCGCGGGGATATGACCTGCTGTCACTTGAGCTTGAACGCGACGAATACTTGCGCAAGATGTTTTTCGGCGACCTCGATATGCTGTTCTATTCAGGCTCTGCGCTTCCGCAGGCGATCTGGGAGCGGCTCGAACATCTTTCAGAAACCATACGCGGCCGGCGCGTCCCTGTCGTGACTGCATGGGGTACCACCGAGACGGCGCCGCTCGCCACCGGAGTGCATTATGTTTCGGGCAATGCCAGCAACGTTGGCGTGCCGGTTTCCGGCTGCGAGATCAAATTCGCACCGAGCGGCGGGCGATATGAATTGCGAGTGAGGGGACCGAACGTCACACCGGGGTATTGGCGCGATCCGGAACGAACTGCAGCCGCGTTCGATGACGAGGGCTACTACAAGACCGGCGACGCCGGTTACCTGGTGGACCCGGAGGATCCATCGGCAGGCATCATCTTTGATGGCCGTATCGCAGAAGACTTCAAGCTGTCGACCGGTACCTGGGTCCCGGTCGGGAAGATCCGTGTCGGCGTCGTCAATGCGCTGCTGCCGATCGCGCAGGATGCGGTGGTGCTCGGGCAGGATTGGGATTTCGTCGGCCTGTTGATCTTCGCCGATCATGCAGGATGCAGTTCTGTTTGCGGCGCGGAGATTGCGGCGAATGGGGTAGGGCTGCTCAGCGACGGAAAACTCGTCGCGCACGTGCGGGCAATGTTAACCGCGTTCAATGCGCAGCATGCCGGGAGTTCGATGCAGATACGCAGGGCGGTGCTCATGAATGAGCCGCCTTCGCTGCAAGGGCATGAGATTACAGAGAAGGGATATGTGAATCAGCGCGCGGTGGCCGAGCGGCGCAAGCATCTGGTCGAGTATTTGCGCAACGGTGGAGACGCGGTGATCGAGATAGCGTAGGTTGGGATTACATCCCAACCTACGACCGTGGCATCGCTTGCACCAACGGCACCGTGAACACATCATATCCAAAGCACCAATACGGATCCTCCTCATACCGCAGCCACGTATTGTTCAACGACACCCGCTGCACCTTGCTCGCGCGCTCGGTACGGTTGGCCTCATACAGCGCAAACGCGCTGGCGTAATCATCAATGCCGACTTCCTGCAAGCAGCGCATCAGCATAGCCGCATCCTCGATCGCCATTGCCGCACCCTGCGCCATATGCGGCTTCATCGGATGGCAGGCGTCGCCCAGGAGAACCAGACGGCCCCGGCTCCATAAAGGCAAGGGATCTCGATCCAGCAAAGGCCACTTGGTGACTTCCAACGTGGCGTCGATCAGCGATTGCACGCCAGGATGCCAGCCCTCAAATGCCGCGCGCATTTCGTCACGGCTGCTCGGGACCCAGTTCTTATTCGTGTCCCAATGTTGTTCCGGCACCCCGGTGACATAGTAGATTTCGTCCTTCCTGCCATCGACGTAATACACGACGATATGGCGATCGTCCGACCACCATTTGGTGCACATGTCGTGTGTGAATCCCTTAATGCGGGAAGCCGGGAATACCGCACGGTGTGCGACATAGCCGGTGTACTTGGGCGGCTCCGCTCCCAGCAGCGTTTCGCGTATCCTGGAGTTGACGCCGTCGGCGCCAATGACGATGTCGGCCTCCGCGGTCGTGCCGTCGGCGAATGAAAGATGTACGGCGTCCTTGCGGTCTTCGACCCTGACCAGTCGCTTGCCGAATTCGAGTGTGCCTGGATCCACGGCGCCGGTCATCAGCGCGTGGAAATCGCCCCGATGCACAGTGAGATAGTCGGCGCCATATCGCGCTCGCGCGTGGTCACCCATCGGTATAGTCGCGATCTTTTCGCCGGTCTGCCAGTCGCGGCTATACCAGACTTCGACGCGCGCCCCGATCTTCATGAGCGCATCCTCGATGCCCATCCTGCGCATCACCTTCATCAGGTTCGGACTCAGGTGTATTCCCGCGCCCATGCGCGAGAACACAGGCGCCTGTTCATACAGCCTGACGTTGAATCCGGCTTGTTGCATCAGTACGGCAGCGGCCGTGCCGCCGAGACCGGCGCCGATGATCGCGATACGTGATTTGCCTTGCACGATGCTCTCCTGAGCTTACCCATGATCGGAAGCAGGCCGGGGCCTGATAGTTAAAATGAGTGTACACACTCTAAAAATCTCTGTAAAGGGGATTTTGTCTCCGCTATCGGCCTTGATATAGCTGCGGGCCACGCTAGAATTAAAGCGTAGACGCTATAATTGACTTAACTATACACTGTGCGATCATGCTCGCTGGCGAGCGAAGAGAAACAGTAGATCGAAGGGGTGTGTCTTGAAGCAAGGTAGCAAAGAGTTTATGGCGGATGCACGGCCAACAGAATCACCCTCCGTCGCGCGGCCAGTGTCCCGGCTGCTGCTCATCTTCGCGCTGTTCCTGATCGGTATGAATCTCCGCCCGGCCATCTCTAGTGTGGCGCCGGTCCTGGAAGCGATCAGGAATGGCATCGGACTTTCATCAGCCGGCGCCGGCCTGCTCACTACCTTGCCCGTGCTTTGCTTTGGTATCTTCGCGCCGCTGGCGCCGCGGATGGCGCGCTGGCTTTCGGAAGACCGGGCGATCATGGCCGGTCTGCTTGCATTGGCGGCTGGTATCGGGACGCGCGTCTTCCTCGGCAGCTTCGGCATGTTTGCCGGAACAATGGTGGCGGGCATCAGCATCGGCGTCATCATGGTGCTCCTCCCCGGCATCGTAAAACGCGACTTCCCGAAGCATGCCGGTCTGATGATGGGCGGTTATAGCATGGCGCTCAACGTGGGCGCCGCCCTTGGTGCCGGCGCTACCGTCCCGTTGCAAAAAATGGCAGACGGCGATTGGCGGTTCGCGCTGACCTTCTGGATCTTTCCGGTATTCCTGGCTGCCGCCTCGTGGTGGCCGATGGTGCGCGGCCGTGCGAGTGGGGTCGCGCCGTCGCGTGTGGTAGTGCGCGGGTTGCTGCGCAGTCCGCTGGCATGGCAAATCACAGGCTATATGGGATTGCAATCGGCATTGGCATATTGCGTGTTCGGCTGGCTGCCCACACTCCTGACCGATCGCGGGATGACGCCGCTGGTCGCGGGCTTCATGCTTTCGCTGTCTATCGTCATGCAGCTTGTGACCGGCATGACGATACCGTGGCTGGCCGGCCGCTCACGTTCCCAACGTCCGTATATCGCAGTAATGACGCTCATGATGGTCAGTGGAATGCTGGGATGCCTCACTGTTCCGCTGGATCATGTGTGGTTAGCCGTCGTGTTGCTGGGCCTGGGGCAGGGCGGTTCGTTCGGCATCGCATTGACCCTCATCGTGCTGCGCGCGCCCGATGCGCAGGTAGGAATCTCGTTGTCCGGCATGGTGCAAGGCTTCGGGTATCTCATTGCAGCTACCGGACCGCTGGTGCTGGGAATACTGCGGGACTACACGAGCGGCTGGCATTACATGGCAGCGTTCTTCGTGGCGGTGGGAATCTTGACGATCTACTCGGGCATGGGTGCAGGGCGCAATCAATACGTCGAGGCCGACGTCAGTCGGGTGGATTGATTTCTTCCTCGCTGTCCGTTTCCGTCGTATCGTCGAGCTCGATCATCTTCTTCAGCAGGAAGGTCAGCGCCACACGCTCGGCGGGATTCAGGTTGCCGTAGGTTTGCTCGGAAATCTGCTCCACGAAGGGCACGGTTTTATCGAGCAACGCCTGTCCCGTGCCTGTCAGAGTGACAAGAGTCTTGCGCCGGTCGTCCGGGTCGTGGGAAACCAGGATCAGCTTCCTGTGCTTCAGGCGTTCTATGATGCCCCGCACGGTTGCCTGGTCCACCGCCGTCGACTTGACGATTTCGCTGAGCGAGCATGACCCGTGGTCGCGTACCGCGCACAAGACGATGAACTGTGCGGCCGTCAGTTGCGAATCCGAAATGTTCTGCTGAAAAATCGCCACGTGGCGCTGGTATGCGCGCCGCATCAGGTGCCCGACCTGCTCCGTAAAATCGAAATCGTGCCGGGCCGCGTCGGCCTGCGCGGAACGTGCTTTTGCTGTCTTGGACATATGATCCCGTTGTCGATGTGTGTTCGTAACGCGAAGTATACCGCTGCAACGGCGTACCTCAAACGTCTTGCGCGGTCGTCAAAAAAGAGCGTACGCACTATAA
>JAQGMD010000116.1 GCA_028292565.1 Burkholderia sp.
TTTCTACGTGAGTGCTAATGGCGTAGAGCCGGTAAGGGACTGGCTACGAGAGCTGTCTGCAACTGACAAGAAGACAGTCGGTGAAGACATCAAGACCGTTCAGTATGGTTGGCCATTAGGTATGCCGCTAGTGCGGAAGATGGAAGCTAGACTGTGGGAAGTAAGAATCCCTTTGCAAAATAGAATTGCCCGGATCCTCTTTACGGTACAGGGCAACAAAATGATCCTACTCCATGGGTTCATCAAAAAATCGCAAAAGACCCCCAAAGAGGATCTGGCAATCGCGATAAAACGACTTAAGTAGTCGTTACAACATAAAGAGGGCAGAACATGAACGCGGCAAATATTGGTAGTTCCTTTGATGAATTCCTGTCTGAAGAGGCCATCCTTGAAGAATCAACTGCCGTGGCTGTTAAGAGGGTGATTGCCTGGCAGATCGAGCAAGAGATGAAGGCGCGGCATCTCACAAAGACAGCGATGGCAAAGAAGATGCACACAAGCCGGGCTGCATTAAATCGTCTATTGGATGAGTCCGACCCGAGCCTGACATTAACCACCTTGGCTAGTGCGGCCCAGGCTCTGGGGAAAAAGATTAAACTGGAGCTGGTACCTGCGTGAGCTCGGGCGTGGGGGATAGTTATTTCCTGCGCGCCTGCGCAAGGGTCTTCAACGCTATGGTCATCCGATATCCCAACCCCATGCGGACCACTGCAGTCGATGCCCGGTGGCTTCGATTCCCACATGACTTTCTGGACACAGATAGCACAAAGGGCTAGCCGAAGCTAACCCTTTGATTGATCTGGTGGGCCTCCCGTGAGTCGAACACGGCACCAACGGATTATGAGTCCGCTGCTCTAACCAAGCATGAGCTAGAGGCCCAATTTTTTTTGATGCGGGATTGTACCCGCTTTTTTGTTTTCCCCGCCCTCAAGATGAAGGACGGGTAAGGCTTCTTTTCTTTCCTGGCGGTTTAACTGCCTTCCAGGAAGCTCTTCAGCTTGTCCGAACGGGAAGGATGGCGCAGCTTGCGCAGCGCTTTCGCTTCTATTTGACGAATCCGCTCGCGTGTGACGTCGAACTGCTTGCCGACTTCTTCCAGCGTATGGTCGGTGGACATCTCGATACCGAAGCGCATGCGCAGGACTTTGGCTTCGCGCGGTGTCAACGAATCGAGCACATCCTTGACCACACCGCGCATCGAAGCATGCAACGCCGCGTCGGCCGGGGCCAGCGTGTTGTTGTCTTCGATGAAATCGCCGAGATGCGAATCGTCGTCGTCGCCGATCGGCGTTTCCATCGATATCGGCTCTTTCGCGATCTTCATGATCTTGCGAATCTTGTCTTCCGGCATTTCCATCTTGATCGCGAGCGTTGCCGGATCAGGCTCCGCGCCCGTCTCTTGCAGAATTTGCCGCGAGATACGGTTCATCTTGTTGATCGTCTCGATCATGTGCACCGGAATACGAATGGTGCGCGCCTGGTCAGCGATGGAACGCGTGATCGCCTGGCGTATCCACCATGTCGCATACGTCGAAAACTTGTAGCCACGGCGATATTCAAACTTGTCCACCGCCTTCATCAGGCCGATGTTCCCTTCCTGGATCAGGTCCAGGAACTGCAAGCCGCGGTTGGTGTATTTCTTCGCAATCGAAATCACCAGACGCAGGTTGGCTTCGGTCATTTCGCGCTTGGCCTTGCGCGCCTTCATTTCCCCGGCAGCCATCTTTTTGTTGATGTTGCGCAGATCAGGCAAAGGCAGCACGACGCGCGCCTGCAGGTCGATCAGCTTTTGCTGCAATTCCTTCACGGTCGGCACGTTGCGGCCGAGTACCGCGCTGTACGAGTGGCTGGAATTGACTTCGGCATCGATCCACTCGAGATTGGTTTCGTTGCCCGGGAAGGTCTTGATGAACTGCGCGCGCGGCATTCCGCACTTGTTGACGACCACGTCGAGAATCTGTTTCTCGATGTGGCGCACTTCATCGACCTGTCCGCGCAGGGTATCGCAAAGCTTCTCTACGAATTTCGCGGTGAAGCGAATCGAGAGCAGTTCATTCGAAATCGTTTCCTGAGCCTTCACATACGGCTTGGAGTTGTAACCTTCCTTCTCGAAGGCTTTACGCATCTTGTCGAATTGCGACTGGATCTCAGCGAACTTGCCGAGCGCATCGCGCTTCAACTGTTCCAGCTGCTCGGCGGAGAAGCCGGCAGCGGCGCCGTTGGCCGTGCCAACGTCGTCCTCTTCCTCGTCTTCTTCCTCGCCCTCTTCTTCCTCGTCTTCGTCGGAAGCAGCGGAGGGACCGGCAGTGATCGATTCAACAGGAGCGTTCAGGTCAACCAGGCCGTCAACGATTTCGTCGATCTTGATTTCATCCTTCTCGACCTTGTCGGCCGCAGCAAGGATTTCGGCGATGGTCGTCGGGCAGGCGGAAATCGCCTGGATCATGTCCTTCAGGCCCTCTTCGATACGCTTGGCGATTTCGATTTCACCTTCGCGCGTCAGCAGCTCGACCGAACCCATTTCACGCATGTACATGCGGACCGGATCGGTGGTGCGACCAAAATCGGAGTCGACCGTGGACAGGGCGGCTTCTGCGGCCGCGTCCGTGTCGTCGTCGCTGGTGACGGTCGCCACGTTATCCGACAACAGCAGCGTCTCGGCGTCCGGCGCCTGCTCGTAGACGGCGATGCCCATGTCATTGAACGTGCCGATGATGCCTTCAATCGCTTCCGGATCGACAATGTTCTCGGGCAGGTGGTCGTTGATTTCCGAATAAGTCAGGAAGCCGCGATCCTTGCCCAGCTTGATCAGGGTTTTCAGCTTCTGGCGGCGCTGCTCGAGTTCTTCCTCGCTCGCTTCGGTATCAGAAGAAAATGCGTCCTTGAGCAAGGCCTTCTCTTTGGCCTTCCGATCTTTTGCCTTGGCTTTGTCCGCAGCCTTCAGTTCCGCACGCTCGACAGCGTTCAACGCGGCGACCTCATCGTTCTCCGGCTGAAATTCTTTCGGCTTGCGACCACGGCGGCCCGGCACTTTAACGGACGGCAAAACGTAACCGGACGTGTCAATCGCCGCCAATGCTGCAGCATCGGTTGTCTGATTGACCGCCATTACCTTGCTCTCGGTCTTAGGCTCAGCTTTAGCCGCAGTCTTCGCAGGCTTAGTCGCTGGCTTCGAATCGGTTTTCTTGTTTGTCACAGGTGCTTTCGGTTTCTCGGGAGCCGGCTTTGCAGCGGCTCGGGATGAAGGTTTCGCCTTCGACGGCGCCGATTTTGCGGGCGTCTTTGGCGCTGCTTTTGCATCTGCTTGCGCCGGGGCTTTGTTCAGTGTTTTCGCTTTACCAACGGGCTTCGCGGCAGCGGGCTTCTTCACGGCGGGCTTTGCCATCGACTTGCTTTGGACAGGTTTAGTTGCAGCCGATTTCGCATTTTTTGCGGTAAGGGATTTCGCGGGTTTCTTCATTGCGTTTGCCATGGAATCAATACCAACTGGTTTGCACTTGTTGAAAAGACAAAACTTTGCGATTGCAGAGCCGCTTCATGCGGTCCCTTTGCATACTGTTCACTGGCTTGGATTTCGCCCGCGCGATGTTCCTTGAATATGCCCGTCCATCCTGCTGGGGTTCAGTTCGCCAAACGAATTACTCTAAGGCCTTGAAACTAAAGCTTTTAATTATATCATAGGGAGCAACATTGCTCCAGACCCAGACAATTCCGCAGGTTAGCGCGATACGTTTTCGACCTCCGCCTGCCTCCGGAGTTGCTCCTGTTGCTGTGTCAGTTCACGATATCGTGCCCGCGCGTCTTCCGTCCCCAACCCACTGTTGGCCAGTTGATCCAATTCGGCTTTCAACACTTGCATTTTAGTCTGCCGTACCGCTCCAGCAAGCTCCATACGGGCCGCGTCGATATCTGAATCCGAATCCGCTGCAAGTTCGGCTATCAGGCTGTCAAATTCGGAACCAATTGCGCGTAATTGCTCGGCAAGCGCGGCGAAATTGGCCTGCGGCCCGAGCGTTTGGCAGGCTGCGATCAATTGCCCGAGCATTTCCGCATTATCGGGAGCAAGTCTCGCAACCGCTGCAAGTGCCTGCTGATCAATTTCCTGTGCAAGCACTGGATGCGTTACCAACAAGCGGATCATCTGGCGCTCCAGACCCATCGGCGGCGTGCGCTTGCTCCGTGGCGGCGCTACCCGGGCGCGCGCAACCGGTTGGGCTAGTTCGAACAGATTTTCGATTTCCGCAGGGGTGGTTTGCGTCAACTGCGCGAGACCGCGCACCAACTGCAACCGCAGGGCGGACGGCGGCATTGCCTGCAATAACGGTTTGGCATCGAATTGCGCCCTGGCCCTGCCCTCCGAGGTGCCCAGATCATTTTCCCCGGTGACTTCGTTGAGCAGGAACTGCGACAGGGGCATTGCGTCACGGACTTGCTGCTCGAACGCTTCCGCGCCCAGCTCCCGGATATAACTGTCCGGGTCGTGTTCGGCCGGCAGGAACAGGAACTTCAGCGTCTTGTTATCGTTTGCGTGAGGCAGGCATGCATCCAGTGCACGCCGTGCCGCACGGCGACCGGCCGAATCGCCGTCAAAGCTGAAGACCACATGATCCGTCTGGCGCAGCAGTTTTTGTACATGAGTTGGCGTGCATGCCGTGCCGAGCGTCGCTACCGCCTGGGGAAATCCAAGCTGGGCCAGTGCGACTACATCCATGTAGCCTTCAGTCACCAGTACGTACCCGGCGTCGCGAATTGCCTGGCGCGCCTCAAACAAGCCATACAACTCATTACCCTTCTGAAATAGGGGCGTCTCCGGGGAATTCAAGTACTTCGGCTCGCCGGTGTCAAGTACCCGCCCGCCGAAACCGATCACTTGCCCTTTGGTATTCCGGATCGGAAACATGATGCGGTCGCGGAAGCGGTCATAACGTTTGTGACGTCCGCCGTCTTCGTCGCTCTTGTCGATCACCAGGCCCGCTTCAACCAGCGCGGCGGCCTCATAGTCGGCGAATACGGCGCGCAGGCTATCCCAGCCCTCCGGCGCGTAACCCATGCCGAATCTGGCCGCGACTTCCCCCGTGAGGCCACGGCGCTTCAGGTAGTCGATCGGCGTCTGTGCGCCACGCAATTGCTGCCGATAGAAATCGGAGGCTTTCGTCATGACGTCGGACAATGCCAGGCTTTTCGCCTGTACTTCGGCGCGCTGCTCGGGAGGCAGGCGATCTTGCTGTTCCGGCACCGTCATGCCGACGTTTTGCGCCAGGTCTTTTACCGCCTCCACGAACCCGAGGCCGGAATATTCGATCATGAAGCCGATCGCGGTGCCATGCGCGCCGCACCCGAAGCAGTGGTAAAACTGCTTGGTGGGGCTGACGGTGAAGCTGGGGGATTTCTCGTTGTGAAATGGGCAAAGGCCCATGAAGTTCGCGCCGCCCTTCTTCAGCTGCACGTAACGGCCGACCACGTCGACGATGTCGACGCGGTTGAGCAGATCCTGGATGAAAGACTGTGGAATCACGGCGAGGATGGCCTAAAAGGATGGCAGGTTGGCGTTTCGTTGAGCGCCGCGCAATGTACCGCTATCAGGCTTTGGACAACGCCGCCTTTACCAGGCCGGATACCGCGGTCATGTCGGCACGGCCGGCGAGTTTCGGCTTCAGTATTGCCATCACCTTGCCCATGTCCTGCGGACCAGATGCTCCAGTGGCGGTGACTGCGGCGCTGACTTCCGCCTGGATTTCGGCCTCCGACATCGCGGCCGGCATATAGGTGGACAACACGGCAACTTCGGATTTCTCGATATTGGCCAGGTCCTGGCGCCCGCCGGATTCGAACTGGGTGATCGAATCCTTGCGCTGCTTGATCATTTTTTCAATAATGGCCAGCACATGGGTATCGGTCAGCTCGACGCGCTCGTCGACTTCCTTCTGCTTCATCGCGGCGGTGAGCAAGCGGATAGTGCCAAGCCTGGCAGTGTCCTTGGCCCGCATCGCGGCCTTCATGTCTTCAGTGATTTGTTCTTTCAGGCTCATGCAATCTCCATGTTCGACAGTGTCCGGACGCGCGGGCTTGGTAAGGGCCCGCGCAGTAATAAGTTGTGCATTTTGGCGGTCGTAGCGGGATGCAATGCTAGGCGCCCGACCCGCCGCAGTGCGAGCACTGCCAGGGGCGGGCAACGCCGCAGTGCGCCCGCTACGACCAGCAAAAATGCCAACTTATTGCTGCGCGGGTCCTAACCATCATATCGGGGAAAAATTACCGATAACAAGCCCTAAACGCCAAAACCCGCTGCGGAACGGCACCGGAGCGGGTTTGCTTTTAACCGCACACCAAGGTGCGGCCGAAAATCAGTACAGCTTCTTTGGCAACTGCTGGCTGCGGATGCGCTTGTAGTGGCGCTTAACGGCAGCGGCGAGCTTACGCTTGCGCTCTGCGGTCGGCTTCTCGTAAAACTCACGCGCACGCAACTCGGTCAGCAAACCGGTTTTTTCAATTGTGCGCTTGAAGCGACGCATGGCAACTTCGAAAGGCTCGTTCTCTTTAAGGCGGATAGTGGTCATGTATAAACGGATTAACCAAGGAATTTGGGGAAAGACGGCGAGTGTAACAGGTTTAAAGTACAAAGCAAAGGCTATTTGCTATCAGGCGGCGAGGCCGGCCGCCATTCCAGACGCCCAGGCCCACTGGAAATTGTAGCCGCCCAGCCACCCGGTGACGTCCACCGCCTCGCCGATGAAATACAGTCCGGGCGCCTTGTTGGCCATCATGGTCTGCTGCGACAGTTCGCGGGTATCAATGCCGCCGAGGGTCACTTCAGCCTTGCGGTAGCCTTCGGAGCCGTTAGGCGTAACGACCCAGCGATTGAGCGACTCGCCCAGCCTGCGCAACTCCTTGTCGGGCATATCGGCTACCCGGGCATCGGCAGGGAACTTATTGACAGACAACCAACCTTCGGCGAGCCGTGCCGGCAGCCATTGCGCAATGACATTGCCAAGATTCTTTTTGATCGAGGTCTTGCCTTCGGTGAGCGTGGTAGCCACGTCCATTTCCGGTAACAGGTTCAGGGTCAGCGGAGTCCCGGGTTGCCAGAAACTCGATATCTGCAGCACCGCAGGCCCCGACAATCCGCGATGGGTGAACAGCAAGTCTTCCCGGAAGCGCCCGCGCGATTTCTTTTGTCCGGTCTCGATGTCGACATCGAGCGCAATGCCCGACAGCGGTACAAACGGCTCCCATGCGGAAGAATCGAATGTCAGCGGCACCAGCGCAGGGCGCGTCTCGACCAGTTTCAGGTCGAATTGCTTCGCGATGCGATACGCAAAATCGGTCGCCCCGATTTTCGGGATGGACAGGCCACCGGTAGCGATGACGACGCTGCCGGCAAGTATTTCCCCGGCGTCGGTATCGATGCGATAGGACTCGCCTGCCTTTCCGATCGCCTGCACCATGCACGGCATCCGCCATTCGACGCCGCCGGTTTCGCATTCGGCCTTCAGCATGTTGATGATCTGTTCGGCGGAGTCGTCGCAGAACAGTTGTCCCTTGTGCTTCTCGTGATAACCGATGCGATAACGCTTTACCAGGCCGAGAAAGTCCTGCGCGGTATAGCGAGACAAGGCGCTTTTGCTGAAATGCGGATTTTGCGACAGGTAGTGTTGCGGTCCGGCGTAAAGATTGGTGAAATTGCAACGTCCGCCGCCGGATATGCGAATCTTTTCGGCCAGCTTGCCGGCATGATCGATCAGCACCACCTTCCGGCCGCGCTGACCGGCGACGGCGGCGCACATCATCCCGGCCGCGCCGGCGCCAATTACTGCAACATCAAATTGTTTTGCCATGGCTATTGCGAATTAAAACGAGCCATGATTGTAAGCGAGTGTCCCGGGTCGTTGGTTCGTTAATCAGGAACGCGCAAGCGCTTTGCCACCTGCAGGCAATGTTCGACCTGCTCGGTGATCGGGGCCGGTATCGGCTGCTCGCCGCGAAGCGCTGCCTGTATCCACTGGGCGGTTGTTGCGGCGTCACTCTGCGAAGGCAGCGGCGGCATCTCATTGACCGGCTCTTGCTTTTGTACCAGCACCGTACGCTGGTGATTGTGAAACCATTCAATCTGCTGCCCGCGCTTCGCGTTCGCCACCGTTTCTCCCTCGGTGCCTCGCATGAGGAACGCATCGCCTCGTTCCGGCGGCGCGGCCGTGCTGAAATAACCGGCGAGCATTGCCAGGTATTCCGGGTGGGTGTATGAAGTCATACGCAACGCCGGCGCGTCAAACGGCTGCATGATTTTGACCAGGGTATGAGTTGAATTGCGCACGCCCAGTATTTTCCGCAACGACAGCAAATGTGCCATGCGCGGCGCCAGCGCCTGGATCGGCATGAACACCGGTTCACGCCGGGCGAAATGGCTCTCGGCCTCGCGTATCGAACCGGCAAATGCAAAGCCGAGTTCTTGCAGGATCTCCGCCGTGGTGACGCGTCCCGGATCACGTGCGACGCCATGGATCAGTACTGGTACGCCTTCGCGCGCCAGCAGCATGGCCAGTAGCGGCGTCAGGTTTGGCATCTGGCGCGAGCCGTTATAGCTGGGGATTACTACCGGCGCATAGTCACCGGCGGGCGCAGGCAACTTGTCGAACGACGCTTCGGCGGCATCGAGGAAGCCGGCGATTTCGTCCACGGACTCGCCCTTGATGCGCATGGCCAGCATGATGCCGCCCATTTCCAGATCGGAAACGCGGCCGTCGAGCATCGCGGCGTACAGTTGAAAAGCATCTTCGCGCGACATGCTGCGCGCGCCTTTCTTGCCGCGGCCGATTTCCTTGATGAAGCGGGCGGCGTGGAAAGGTTCAGTTGGTGTGTGAGAGTGTTCCATTCGCGAAGGGTACTACGAACCGGGTACGATTGCCTCGTGCCTCCGGCTTTCCTTTACAATGACGCTTTGCAAAACCTGCCTTTCCTCTTCCCATTCCATGATAGTCCTCGGCGTCGAATCCTCCTGCGATGAAACCGGCCTTGCGTTGTACGACACGCAACGGGGCTTGCTTGCGCATTCCTTGTATTCGCAAGTCGCAATGCATGAGGAATACGGCGGCGTGGTGCCGGAACTGGCTTCGCGCGATCACGTGCGACGCGCCATTCCGCTGCTCGAGCAGGTACTTGCCGATAGCGCGATTCCCCGTTCTGCAATCGATGCGATCGCCTATACGCAAGGGCCGGGACTCGCCGGCGCATTGCTGGTCGGCGCGTCAATTGCATGCGGTTTCGGGCTGGCGATAGACAGGCCGGTACTTGGCGTCCACCATCTGGAAGGACACCTGCTGTCGCCGCTGCTGGCAAGCGATCCGCCGGCATTTCCATTCGTTGCATTGCTGATTTCCGGCGGTCATACGCAATTGATGCGCGTCGATGGTGTCGGTCAATACATCATGCTTGGAGAGACCCTGGACGATGCGGCGGGCGAAGCATTCGACAAATCGGCCAAGCTGCTCGGACTCGGCTATCCGGGCGGTCCGGCGATTTCACGGCTTGCCGAGTTTGGTGACCCCGGTGCATACAAGCTGCCGCGCCCGATGCTCCATTCGAAAGACCTGAACTTCAGCTTTTCCGGACTGAAGACCGCGGTGCTGACGGTCGTGAAAAACCAGACAACCAACATCTGCGAACAGGACAAAGCGAATATCGCGCGAGCATTTGTAGATGCGATCGTCGATGTGCTGGTGGCGAAATGCATCACAGCATTGAAACACACGGGCTTGAAGCGGTTGGTCATTGCCGGCGGCGTCGGCGCTAACAATCAATTGCGCGCGGCATTGAATGCGGCTGCCGAAAAAAAGCGCTTCCGTGTGTTTTATCCAGAGCTGGAATTTTGCACCGACAACGGCGCGATGATTGCATTTGCCGGCGCGATGCGTTTGCAAATCAATCCGGAAGCGGCCAAGCGGGATTACGCATTCAATGTGCGGCCGCGGTGGCCGCTGGATGAACTGCGCACGACCTAGAGCGGATTTCATGTCAGTGTAGGGAGCCGCGTTTGACGGATCGCCGCCCGACCAGAAGGGGTGCAGCGCTAGACGCCTCGATGCACCCCTTCTGGTCGAACCCCTCGGGCAGTCCCGGGAACCGGCCGCCTGCGTTCCTTATGGTTGCTTGCCGCAGCTGCGCTACGACGCTATTCCGTGCCCGGCATTCAACCGGTTCCCGGGGCTGCGCGGCCCCTACACTGACATGAAATCTGCTCTAATCACCGGTCGGCGATAACTGAAACGCCTTCACGCGATCCCACGTGCGCACATGGTCTGCAAGCCTGCGTGTATTCTCGGCATCAATTGTGCGTATCACCATCCGGTATTCAAAATACGCCTGGTCGTCGGTGACCCGATAGCTCATGTTGGCGACCGTAAAACCGTGTTCCTTGAGGAGCGCCCTGACCTGCTCTTCCGGAATTGCGTCGTGCCTCGCGAAGCGCAGCAAGTGGTGCGCATAAGATTGAGACGGCATCATTGCTTCGATCCAGCGAAACAGCGACAGGATGCCTACGGTAAGCGCCGTTGCAACGATGGCCGGGTAATAGAAGCCTATGCCGATCAGCACACCTATGGCCGCAGTAATCCAGATTGATGCGGCGGTCGTCAAGCCGCGCACGCTCAATCCCTCCTTGAAAATGACGCCGGCTCCGAGAAAACCGATTCCGGTCATGATGCCCTGCGCCATCCGCGTCGGGTCGGTCTGCACGGCGAACGGCACGGCTGCCTGCGGCAACCACCTCGATTGGTAGAGCGTGACCAGCATCAGCAAGCTGGATGTCAGGCACACCAGCGTGTGCGTCCGGAAACCGGCGGGGCGGGCGTGGAAGCTTCTCTCCAGGCCGATGATTCCGCCTGCGACCAGCGCACCGAGCAGATGTATCGCGATTACTGCATAGTCAGTGTCCATCGGGGGCTCTCGACGACTGAAACATGTTTTAAGGCGAAACGGTCTTCAGTATAAGACGCTGCCCGCTACTTTTTCTTGCTGCCGATGCGGCTCTCCTTGCCGGTCATCAGGTTCGAGATGTTCTTGCGATGGCGATAAATCAACAGGCCGCTCATCACCAGCACGGCCAGCAACTGCGGGTCGAATCCGAACAGCAGTCCGTAGTAGAACGGTGCGAATACACTGGCGACCAGCGCAGCCAGTGATGAATAGCGGAACGCATAAGCAACGATCAGCCAGGTTGCCATTGTCGCCAGCCCAAGCCATGGATTCAGGCCGAGCAGCACGCCTAATGCAGTAGCGACGCCCTTGCCGCCGACAAAGCGGAAGAATACCGGCCACAAGTGACCGAGGAATACCGCCAGCGCCACCAGTGCAATTCCGCTGTCTTCCAGTCCGTATTGCGGGCCGTACTTCTGGGCCAGCCAGACCGCGAGCCATCCTTTGAAGCCGTCGCCAAGCAGCGTCAATACCGCCGCTGCCTTATTTCCGCTGCGCAGGACATTGGTCGCACCGGGATTTTTCGATCCATAAGTACGCGGATCGTCGAGGCCGAATACCTTGCTGACGACGACAGCAAATGAAATCGAGCCGATCAGGTAAGCGGCAATCGTAAACAGGACGGTATTCATCATCTCCCTTTTTAAAACCTTTAACTTCTTATTGAGAACTCATTCTTCGAGTGCGCAGTGGACCGCCTTGATGGGCAGCACATTGTCCAGCACCTGCGGATCGATCCCGACCAGATAACCGCGGCGTCCGCCGTTGATATAAATTTTATCGAGGTCGAGTACGCTTTGTTCGACGTAGACCGGCATCGCTTTCTTTGTCCCGAATGGAGATGTACCTCCCACCAGGAAACCGGAGTGTCGATTGGCCACTTCGGGCTTGCATGGCTCCACCGATTTGCAGCCGATCTGGCGCGCCAGGTTTTTGGTCGATACTTTGCGGTCGCCATGCATCAATACGATGAGCGGCTTGGATGATTCGTCCTGCATGACCAGGGTCTTGACGACAGCATGCTCGTCCACGCCCAGTTCACGCGCGGACACCGCGGTGCCGCCGTGCTCTTCGTATTCATAAGGATGCTCGGTAAAGCCGATGCCGTGCTTACGCAGAAATTGCGTCGCCGGCGTCTCCGAAATGTGCTCCTTCTTTGCCATGCGCACTATGCTTATTCAGCTTGTCTAAAAATTGGACCACATTATGCAACAAGAAAGTGGCTTTGCGATGCCCGGGCGTCATCGTTCCGCTCCCATGACGCGGCATCCTCGGAACTCAGCAGAGATGCGTCAAACAGATTTCAATCGGGACCAGGAAACGCCGCACTGAGGCAGAACTTTTTGCAGTCCGCCTATCTAAGCGGTAGGCGAAGCATATTCACTTTCAGTTACCTGGTTCCCCCAGGCAGTCAACAAGTGACTGTTCGCCGGCAGCAAGGCCGGTGGTTTCGCGACCTTGGCAGTCCTCTCCCGCCTCACGCGAATTCGACAAGCATTGCATACATGACAACAAGCTATTTTTGTGCAATGCACAAAAATAGCTTGACTTCCGTAGTTCAATCCTTACAATTGGAATTGTTGCGGTGCACAATGCACGATATTTTCTGCTTCCCCTAACGCATTACCAAAGGAGAATTGTATGTTTCCGATGAATGAACAACTAACCAATGCTGCCAAAGCAAACCTTGATTCGCAGTTGTCGATCCTGACCACGCTCACCGCCAAGGCCTTTGAAAGCATGGAAAAAGTCGTCGACCTGAACCTGAATGCCGCCAAGGCCACGCTGGAAGATTCCGCGGTCGCTGCGAGGCAATTGCTGGCCGCGAAAGACCCGCAGGAATTCCTTTCGCTGACCGCAGCGCAGGCACAGCCGACCGCCGCCAAGGCAATCGCATATAGCCGCCACCTGGCTGGCATCGCCTCGACCGCACAGGCTGAATTTACCCGTGCCGCCGAAGAGCAGATCGCCGAAACCGGACGCAAAGTCTCGGCACTGGTCGACGACGTATCGAAGAACGCGCCGGCCGGTTCGGAAAACGTGATTGCGATCATGAAGTCCGCCATCGGCAACGCCAGCGCCGGCTACGAACAATTCACGAAGACCACCAAACAGGCGGTCGAGGTGATGGAAGCAAATCTGAACACGGCAGTGAACCAGTTTTCGCATGCCGCCGAACAGACTGCAAGCAGTGCGGCCAGCCGCCCACGCAAGCAGTAATCGTTCCGACAACATGAAAACGGGCGCAACCGCGGCCCGTTTGCTTTTTCCGGATAAATTTGTCACCCGCGCGGGTGATGTTCTGCGTGCAGTTTCTTCAGGCGTTCACGCGCGACGTGCGTATAAATCTGCGTGGTCGAAATATCGGCATGTCCGAGCAACAGTTGCACGACGCGCAAGTCGGCGCCATGATTCAACAGGTGCGTAGCAAATGCATGGCGCATGGTATGCGGCGATAACGGCGCATTGATATCGGCTTTGAGCGCGTGTTTTTTGATCAGCGTCCAGAACATCTGTCGCGTCATCGCGCCACCACGCGCAGTGACAAAGAGAGCGTCCGCTATCTGTCCATTCAGGATCACCGGGCGTCCCTCCTTCAGGTAGCGCTCGATCCACGCACGCGCCTCTTCGCCGAAGGGCACCAGCCGGGTTTTGTTGCCCTTGCCGGTGACGCGTAGCACGCCTTCGTTCATCCCGAGCTCGATCGTTTTCAACAACACCAGTTCCGACACGCGCAACCCGCTCGCGTACATCAATTCCACCATGGTGCGGTCGCGCAGGCCCAGCGGCGTATTCACGTCGGGCGCGGCCAGCAGCGCCTCGACCTGCGTCTCCGACAAGGTCTTCGGCAACCGTGGCGCCTGCTTTGCCGATTTCATTTTCAGGCAGGGGTCGACGCTGATCCTGTTTTGCCTGAGCAAGAGTTGATAGAAACGCTTCAGTACCGCGAGGCGCCGGTTGGCGGACGCCGGCTTGGTACTCTCGTGCCTGGCCGCAAAGTAGGCATCCAGGTCTACCTTCGCGGCGGCGTACAGGGTCTTACCCCGTTGGCTCTGCAGCCAGTTTGCAAACAGGGTCATGTCGCGCCGGTAGGCGTCCAGTGAGTTTTTTGCAAGGCCGTCTTCCAGCCATAAGGTATCGCAGAATTCATCGATAGCCGATTGGCTGCCGACGTCAGCCATGGTTGGATCACTTCCTTGCCGGGAGGCTGCAGTCTTCATCGATAAACCGTCACACTTTCGTGAGCGAGCAGCCAGCGTTTTACGCCGAGATGAAAGCCGGTTTCATCATCGTTATTGGAAAAACCGCCGAGGCCTCCGCTGGCGGTCACCCGGTGGCACGGTATCACCAGCGGGAACCAGTTGGCGCCACATGCCTGTCCCACAGCGCGTGGCGCCGACTGGATAAGCCTGGCGACCTCGCCATAGGTAAGGACGTCACCGCGGGGAATGCCGGCGATGGCGCCCCACACCTTGCGCTGGAACACTGTGCCCACCTCCGCCAGGGGCAGGTCAAAACGGAAATCAGGGTCGGAGAAGTAGCGCTCGACTTGCCTTGCGCATTGCTCTGACAGTTGGTCCACCGGTGCTTTTTCAGCGAACGAGGACGGCAGGTAAACCAGTTCGCGCACCAGCCCGGGCTCGACGCGAATGCCGATGGCGCCAAATGGCGCTTCAACGATCGCGGAGAACAGCTGACTGCTCGCCTGGCTACTGCTCATTTGATTATCTGGTGACTTGCGCATGCCACAAGGATAAAGCAAAACATGCACAAAAAAAATCGGCGCGCCCCATTTAAGGAGCGCGCCGATTTCAGGATCGCGTTGCCGCCTGTCCGAAGACGGCGGCCGGGAAGATGATCACTCTTCCACGAATGCTTCTTCGCGTTTCTTGCGCAGGGTGGGCAGCAGCACGACGGTCAACGCCAGGGCTGCCATGATCAGCATGGTGGCACTGATCGGACGCTGCAGGAAGACCAACGGATCGCTGCGGGACAGCAGCAACGCACGACGCAGGTACTCTTCCATCATCGGTCCGATGATGAAGCCGAGCATCATCGGTGCCGGTTCTGCTTCCAGCTTGGCGCAGATGTAACCGAACAGTCCGAACAATGCCATGAGCCCGACATCGAACTCACTGTTGGAAAGGCTGAATACACCGATCGCACAGAACAACAGGATGGCCGGGTACAGCATACGGTACGGCACCATGATCATGCGGACCCACAAGCCGATCATCGGCAGGTTGAGCACGATCAGGAAGAAGTTACCGATCCACATGGAAGCGATGATGCCCCAGAACAGCTGTGGCTGTTCGGTCATCACTGCCGGTCCCGGCTGGATACCCTGGATGATCATTGCACCGATCATCAGCGCCATCACCGGGTTGGACGGAATACCAAGCGTGAGCATCGGGATGAAGGATGTCTGCGCACCAGCGTTGTTAGCCGCCTCTGGTGCCGCGACGCCTTCAATCGCGCCCTTGCCGAAGTTCGCCGAGTTAGGCGAAATCTTCTTCTCGATCGAGTAGGCTGCAAACGACGACAGCATCGCACCACCGCCCGGGAGAATACCCAGAATCGCGCCGAGACCAGTCCCGCGAAGGATCGGACCAACAATACGCTTCAGGTCTTCCTTGGTCGGCATCAGGCCTTCGACCTTCTTGATCGTCATCACACGCGTCTCTTCATGCTCGAGATTGCGGATGATTTCGCCTATGCCGAACATGCCCATCGCAACCACGACGAAGTTGATACCGTCAGCCAGCTGCGGCAGGTCAAACGTGTAACGCGGCGTACCGGAGTTAACGTCGGTGCCGATCAGGCCAAGCAGCAGGCCAAGTACGACCATGCCGATGGCTTTCAACAGCGAGCCGTGCGCCAACACCACTGAAGCGACCAGGCCGAGAACCATCAGCGAGAAGTATTCGGCAGGACCGAACTTCAGTGCCAGTTCAGCCAGCGGAGGTGCGAACCATGCGAGCAGGAAGGTAGCGACGGTACCGGCAAAGAACGAACCGATTGCAGCTGTCGCCAGTGCGCGACCGGCCTGACCGTTACGCGCCATCTTGTAGCCGTCGATTGCGGTTACGACTGACGATGACTCACCCGGCAGGTTGACCAGGATCGCAGTGGTGGAACCGCCATACTGCGCGCCGTAGTAAATACCGGCCAGCATGATCAGCGAGGAGATCGGTGGCAGCGCAAACGTCGCCGGCAACAACATGGCGATGGTTGCAACCGGGCCGAGGCCTGGCAGCACGCCAACCGCGGTACCTACGAAGACGCCGATCAGGCAATAAAGCAGATTGCTGAACGTCAGGGCTGTTTCAAACCCCATTGCCAGATTACTTAAAATTTCCATCTCGATTTCCCCTTAAACGCCGAACCACGGACCAAAGACCGGCATCGGCAAACCGAGAGCCTTGACGAATAGCAACACACTGAAGAGAGTCAGGCCAACAGCCAGGGCGACCGAGGCCTTCCAGGTGAATTTGGCGCTGGCATATGCGCTCAGCAAAATGATTGCCGGAACGGCGACGACCAGACCGGCGCCGCGCACGACGAAGCCAAACAAAAGAACAGCGCCCAGGATGAGGGCCAGTTCCTTGATGGCGAATTTTTCAATCGCTTCGCCGTTGCTACCGAAGAATGAACGCGCTGAGAGGGCTCCCCCGATCAGGACGAGAATCCAGCCCAGCGCCGTCGGAAAATAGGCCGGGCCCATCCTGCCTGCGCTACCCATCGCATACTCGCGAGCGATAACGATGGCGGCAAGGCCAAACAATAGGAACATAATCCCGGACCAGAAGTCCTTGGGATTCCGGATGAATGAAGGCAAGGTATATCTCCTTTTAGTTTTTAAAATCTATGGTGTCAGCACTTACTCCGTTAAGGAGACTTGCGCGACCCAGCGCCCCAGGTAGGAAGACGTGCATCTTATCTCATTTGAGATATGGAAACAAATTGTTACTGTCATTTCCCAAGCAGTGGGTTTCCCCACTGCCGGTCCTGCTTTGCTGCAAAATCGATTAGTCGGCGCTCGGTCGGCGGTCAGTCGGCATATACACCGGCTTTCTTGATGATCGGACTCCACTTATCAATTTCCGCTTTCAGGAAAGTACGCAGCGCTTCCGGCGTAGCTTTATCCTGCGCCACCGGTTCCGTGCCCAGTTCGGCAAAACGGGTTTTCACGGTCGGATCCTTCAGCGCCTGCTGCAGCGCGCCGGCCAGCGAGTCGACGATCGGCTTAGGCGTGCCCTTCGGTGCGTAGAGGCCGTGCCAGACCGCGACTTCGAAGTTCGGCAAGCCGGCTTCATTCAGCGTCGGAACTTCTTTCAGCGACGGCACGCGGGTTTTGGTCGTCACGCCGTACACCTTGATCTTGCCGGATTTGATCTGGCTGGTGGTGTTGGTGGTCTGGTCGCACATGAAGTCCACCTGGCCGCCCAGCAGGTCGTTCATCGCCGGGCCGGTGCCCTTGTAAGGAACAGTGGTGAGTTCAGTGCCGATCGCCGACATGAACAGCATGCCGCACAAGTGGGACGCCGAACCGACGCCCGCATTCGCGTAAGTGACTTTATCCTTGTTCGCCTTGACGTAGGTGAGCAGTTCCTTGAAGTCCTTGGCCGGGAAATTGCCGCGGGCCACGAAAGTCATAGGCACATCGGTGACCAGGCCAATCGGCTCAAAGCTGTCGATGGCGTTGTAGGGCAGCTTGCGGTACAGGGAGGGAGCGGTCGACTGTCCGATATGGTGCAGGAACACGGTGTACCCGTCAGGAGTCGCCTTCGCTGCACGCGTTGCACCGATGGTGCCACCTGCGCCGCCGACGTTTTCCACAACGATCGTCTGCTTGAGTGTATTGCCCATCGACTGTGCGACCAGGCGCGCCACCGTATCGGTCGGACCGCCGGCGGCAAATGGAACGATCATCGTAATCGTCCGGGTGGGGTACGCGGACTGGGCATAGGCGATGCCACTCGCCATAAGCGCCACACCGGCGACCACACGCAGTGTCTTGATTTTCATGTGCTCTCTCCTCGAATAATAGTTAGTTAGTTAGTACAAAAACAAGGGAACAGCCTAAAACGACGCTGGCTACCAG
>JAQGMD010000471.1 GCA_028292565.1 Burkholderia sp.
CGGTGTTCTACGCAATCTATGACCCGCAGTCTGCAGAGATGGCCGCGCAGGCTGGTATTGGCGCCAATGTCACGCTCAAGCTGGGCGGTCGCGCGAAGATGCCTGCATTGCGCGAAGAGAGTCATCCGATCGAGGTGAGCGGCAAGGTCAAGTTCGTGTTCGATGGTTTGTATCGCAACCACGGTCCGATGTACAAGGGCGTCCTCAATGACACCGGCGTCACGGTCGTCCTCGATACCGGCAAGGTCGAGATCGTCATCATTTCACAGCACCAGGAACCGTTCGACCTGAGCTGCCTGCACTCGGCCGGCATTGATCCGCTGAAGAAACGTTACGTGATCCTGAAGAGCAGGGTGCACTGGCGCGCAGGCTTCGGCAACCTCGCAAGGGAAGTCGTGGAATGCGATGGCTTAGGCGTTACCACTTCGGATTACGGGCAGGTCACATTCAAGAACGTGCGTCGTCCGATCTATCCATTGGACAGGATCTGACGACGCGGATTTGAAAACCGCCATTTAAGGCGAAACTGATTCAAAGGGAACATAGCATGCGTATTGCCATAGGCGGATTTCAGCACGAGACCAATACCTTCGCACCCAGCAAGGCGACCTGGGATGATTTCATCCTCGGCGGCGGTTGGCCGGCCCTGGTTTCCGGCCCCGGCATTTTCGACGCCGTGGCCAATCAGAACATTCCTCTTTCCGGTTTCATCGTCGAGGCGCAGGCGCGGGGCCATACCTTGATGCCGACCACCTGGTGCATGGCCAGTCCGTCGGCGCATGTTACCGAAGACGCTTATGAGCGCATCAGCGGCATGATCCTCGACGGCATCCGGCGGGCGCTGCCAGTGGATGCGGTCTATCTTGATTTGCATGGCGCGATGGTCGCCGAGCACCACGACGATGGTGAAGGCGAACTGCTGCGGCGCGTACGCGCGCTGGTGGGCAGCAACATTCCGGTGGTCGCCAGCCTCGATTTGCATGCCAACATTACCGCGCAGATGGTTGCCAGCGCCGATGCACTGGTTGCCTATCGCACCTACCCCCATGTCGATATGGCGGAAACCGGGGCGAGGGCCTTCGCTCTGTTGCAGCAGCGGCTCGATGGCGCGGCGCGTGCAAACGTCGCGGTGCGCCGGATCCCGTACCTGATTCCTATCTCCTGGCAATCCACCCACCTCGAGCCGGGCAAGAGCTTGTACGCCGGCCTCGACGCGTTGGAGACCGGGGGTGTGACCAGCGTTTCATTCGCCACTGGTTTTCCCGCGGCGGATTTCCCGGAATGCGGGCCGGTGGTGCTCGCATACGGCACGACGCAGGCTGCGGCGGACCAGGCTGCCGATACGCTCGCCAATGCAGTCATGGAGGCGGAGAGCCGCTTTGCCGGCAAGCTGTACACGCCTGACGAAGCGGTGCTGCATGCAATGGAGCTGTCGACGCATGCCACCAAGCCCATCGTCATCGCGGATACCCAGGACAATCCCGGGGCAGGCGGCAACTCGGATACCACCGGCATATTGCGTGCACTGATTCGGAATCATGCGAAAAACGCGGCCATCGGGCTGATCGTGGATAAGGCCGCGGCGCTGGCTGCGCATGCAGCTGGCGCCGGCAGCAAGATACACATCAAGCTGGGCGGCCATTCCGGCATCCCGGGCGATAGTCCACTGGACGCCGAGTTCGTCGTCGAATCGGTTTCAGACGGAAAGTTCGACGCCACCGGCCCGTTCTACCGCGGCTTTCACATGGACCTCGGGTTAAGCGCATGCCTGCGCATTAATGACATCCGCATAGTCGTAGCCAGCGTCAAGGCGCAGATGGCCGACCAGGCAATGTTCCGCTACGTTGGTGTCGAGCCGACAGGCCAGGCGATCCTGGTGGTCAAGAGTTCGGCCCATTTCCGCGCCGATTTCACCCCGATCGCCGAGAAGATCATCGTCTGCGCATCGCCAGGGCCGATGATCTCCGACACTGCGTTGTTGCCATGGAAGCGCTTGCAGCCCGATATGCGGCTGGCGCCGGGAGGGGTAGCGTTCAAGGCAGCGAGGGCAGCGTGATCCATGACTTCACCAGTTCCAACCTGAGCCGGGACCTTGTATTCGACAAGCCTGCTGCGGTATCCGCGCGCGGCGTGGTTGCGTCGCAAAACCGTGCGGCGAGCGCTGTCGGTGCGCAGGTGCTGCGCGACGGCGGCAATGCGATTGATGCCGCGGTCGCAACCGCGCTGGCGCTGACCGTGGTTGAGCCGTGGATGAGCGGGCTCGCAGGCGGTGGCGCGCTGCTTTACTATTCAGCGAAAACCGGTTCAGTCAAGGTTGTAGACTTTCCGATGATCTCGCCGGCTTCGCTCGATCCGTCGACTTACACTGTGGTTGATGGTCAGGATAGCGACCTGTTCGGTTGGCCCAATGTAATCGACAACCGTAATGTATCAGGCGCTCCCTCGGTCGCTGTACCTGGCGTAGTGGCGGGATTGTCGACCGCGCTGGCGGAATTCGGTACATGCAGTTGGGCCGACATGCTGGCGCCGGCGATTGAGCTGGCGCGGCAAGGACTCGAGGTCGACTGGTACACCAGCCTCCTCATCGCGAACGCGGTGCCCGATCTGCAAAAGTTCCCGGCTTCGGCTGCCGACTTCCTGCGTGGCGGCCAGGCGCCCCTGCCTGCCTC
>JAQGMD010000130.1 GCA_028292565.1 Burkholderia sp.
CAGGCCGACCGCTCGATGCTTTGTGCGTAAGGCATTATTCGCGACGGCAAGCTGTCGGAACAACTGTGGAAAGCCACAATGCAGCCCCGATGGCGTCTGACGCAATGACAAAAATCAAGGAACCGTCTTTTGCTTATAGCATTGCATTTCCAGACCGGCGGCAATTATTGGCTCAGGGAATCCGTCTGACAATTGTGGAAAGCCGCAAGCGGCTCGCCGCAAAAAAATACCCCCGGCGAGCGCCAGGGGCATTTCTACTGATACCAACTATCGCTTTAGGTAAGGCTGCGGCTTCGCCGCTCAAGCTCCGTCGAATTTGATGCCCTGCTTTTTCACGAGGTTTTTCATCTTCTCGAGCTCGACCTTGATTTCCTGCGCATGCTCGGTCGGTGTATTCCCCACGGGTTCGGCACCGCTCTGCTTCAAGCGGTCTCTGACCTCTGGCATGTTCAGCACTTTTACGGTGGCAGCATTGATTTTCTTGATGATTTCCTCCGGCATTTTGGCTGGAGCAACCAGGCCATACCACGCTGGATCATTCACCTGCTTCAGCCCGAGTTCGGCAAACGTGGGAACGTTCGGCATCGATTCCACACGCTTGGGCCATGCCACCGCGACCGGACGCAGCTTGCCGGACTGGATATGCGACATCGAAGACGGCAGGTTATCGAACATCATTTCGACCTGCCCGCCCAATACATCATTCAACGCCGGGCCCGAGCCGCGGTAAGGAATATGCGTAATGAAGGTGCCGGTAGATACTTTGAACTGCTCGCCCATCATGTGCAGGATGCTGCACGTGCCTGACGTCGCATAGCTGAACTTGCCGGGATTCTTCTTTACGTGTTCCAGAAACTGCTTGAAATCCTGCGGCGGAAATTTCGGATTCAGCGTCAGCACGTTGGGGGTGCGTGCCAGGTTGGTGATGGGAGCGAAATCCGCAATCGGGTCATAGCCTAGCTTGGGGTTGCAGGCGGTGTTGACCGCATGGGTCGAAACGGTCGACATGCCGATGGTGTAGCCGTCCGGGTCGGCCTTGGCGATTGCACTTGCGCCGATGCTGCCGCCGCCACCCCCGCGGTTTTCCACCACCACGGTCTGCCCGAGTTCTTTGCCGAGCTTGTCGGCAACGATACGGCCAACGATGTCGGTCGTGCCCCCGGGCGGAAATGGAATGATCAGCTTGATCGGTTTGGTTGGGTAATTCTGCGCCTGGGCCGAGGCTGCAACGGTAAAGCCGGCGGCAAGCGCCAGCACGAGTTTATGCAATTTCATGGTGTCTCCGTCTCCTTGCTATTACGTAATTTTGGGTAATTTACGGTCGGACGACTCGCAATCCCGTTATTTGCCGGCGGTTTGCTTCGACGCCGCCGCTTCTCGCGCCGCTTCTCTATTAACGGCAACGATCAGGTCCCGGCCGATTCGTGTCTCCATCTGTTTCTGCACCGGCATGAGGGCGTTGCGCCATTCGTCCTTCTCGCGTTCGGACAAATGGTAGACGCTGGTCTTGCCGCTATGCTTGATTTTCTCCAAGGCCGCGTCATTCTCCTGTTGCGCGATGGCATTGGCATAAACCGTTGCTTCTTTCATCGCGCCCTCGAGTTCGCTGCGGATATTTCCGGGCAAGCCATCCCAGAATTTCTTGTTCACAATGACTGCATAGCCGAGGTAGCCATGGTTGGTGACCGCCAGATGGCGTTGTACTTCATGCATGTTCTGCGTATAGAAATTCGACGGCGGGTTCTCCGTGCCCTGCACCGCGCCGCTCTTGAGCGCCTGGTAAACCTCACTGAACGGCAAAGCATGCGGAGTTGCGCCGAGTGCGCGCATCTGCACATCCAGTACCTTCGACGGCTGTATCCGCATTCTCTGGCCCTTCAAGTCGGACGGCGACACAATCGGCTTGTTTGACGACATGACCTTGAAGCCGTTATCCCAGTAAGCCAGTCCGGTAATGCCCTTGGCTTCCAGGTTCTTCAGCAACCCCTTGCCGATCCAGCCCTCGGTCACGCGATACAACGCTTCCTTATTCGGAAAAATATAGGGCAAGTCGAATACTTCGAACTCGCGCACGCCGATCTGGCCGAACTTGGCCAGGGATGGCGCCAGCATCTGCACCACGCCCAGCTGCAAAGCTTCCATTTCATCCTTGTCGCTGTATAGCTGGCTGTTCGGGTACACCTCGACCCTGACACGCCCCTTGGTGGCTTTCTCCGCCAGTTCCTTGAAACGCTCTGCGGCCTTGCCTTTGGGAGTGTCATTGGCAACGACGTGGCTGAACTTGATGACGACAGGCGCCTCGGCGTGCGCATAGCTTGCCGCGAGCGCCGCGAACGCGAGAAGCAGCGCGTTGATTTTCATGGATAGTCGGGTGTGTAGTAAATGGCGTACTCTTTTTTCAATTGTCGGCCCATTTTCATCAGCCTGCCCACCGCTCACAACTGTGGATAACCACAATGCGAGCGGAGCGCGTGGATGCGTTGCATAATCTCGCAGCAATCATCGAAGCGTCGCATGATTCGTTTCCATTTAATCAAGCCCGCTCTCTATCCTTATGCTTAATCTAAAACGCATCGCCCGATTCAGCTTTCCCAGCCGAAGACAGGCACTGCATTGGCTGCCGCCGGTACTACTCGTCATGCTGTTCGTATTCACACTGTTGTGGTTGCCATGGCAAGCGCAGCAGATGGAAGCGACCGAACGACAGGAACAACTGATCGCCGACACGCTTTGGGTGGAGCAGACGATACGCTTCCAGGTCGGCCGCAATGAAGAAAACATACGCCTGATCGGCGCGGAGGTCAGTGCCGGACAGCTTTCCGGTAAACGACTGCAGGACCGGATGGCGGCGCTGGTACGGAACAATCGCGAATTCGCCAGGATCGCGTGGTTCGATGCCGACGACACGCTGGCGGAAACGACCGATGATATGCCGACCGAATTCGCGGATCTGCCGGCGCACTCGAAACTCGCCGCTGAACATGCGCGCCAAGCCCGAACACCGCAATACAGCCAGCCGGCGCCGCCCCAGGGAATGGCCGGCCCCATGCTGATGGACTATCACCTGCCCTTGTACAAGGGTGAGCGTTACCTCGGCAGCCTGGTCGCCAGTTACTCCGTCAGCAGCATCCTGGATGAGATGGTGCCGTGGTGGTTTGCCCAGGAAAACGAGATTGCACTGACGGACAGCGACGATACCCTCATCACCAAGCGCGCAGCCGGCGGCGCCGGGCGCAACGTCTACACCCATCAACGCGCACTGGATCTGCCGGGCGTGACGCTGACCTTGCGCAGCAATAGCGTCAAGACCGCACCGAGATTATTGCCGAACTTGCTGGTAGGCTCGGTCATTGCGCTTTCCATCGGGCTGCTGTGGAGCCTGTGGGCGCTGTGGCGCGACATCAATCGGCGGCTGGCCGCGGAAGGCGCTTTGCGTCAGCAGGTGGTGTTTCGCACGGCGATGGAAAACTCGCTCGTCACCGGCATGCGCGCACGCGACCTGGAAGGAAGGATCACCTATACCAATCCGGCATTCTGCCGTATGGTCGGCATGCCGATGGAAGA
>JAQGMD010000152.1 GCA_028292565.1 Burkholderia sp.
CGTAGGGCGCATTGCAATGCGCCCTACGTTGCTGGTATTTCGAACGCAAGTGAGAAATCACAACGCGCGTCACCACGGGAATGTTCCTCTCGGGGTCTGTCTAATGGTCTGGAAAGACTATCGAGAAAGGATCTCCCGTATGCAAAATGCCGACAATACCGTAAGCCGCGCGGTGATATCCGGAACCGATGCCGGGCTCTCTGTCACACTGGCCGCCTCCCTGCAGGGTAAGCGCGAAACCGGCTCCTATGCGGCGCCGCTCAATGCCACCAGCCATATCGCATGGGGTGACGAGGCGGCACAAGAAGATGACGTGTCATCAAAATATACTGGCGTCGGATTTGTGCTCAACCTCGCCTCCGGAATATTCTGGGCGGCGTTTTACGAACGTTTTTTTGGTCAGCCGGCTACCAACCCCGATGCTGTGCGTCAATTCGTGAAGCCGATCGTGGGTGCGGCGGCGGTGACCGCAGTCGCATATGTCACCGACTATTATCTTGTTCCGCGTCGCTTCACTCCGGGTTTCGAAAAAAGGTTATCCGGCAAATCGCTAGCCGCGGTATATGGGGCGCTTGCCCTGGGCCTTGCAGCACCCGGCATGGTCCGCGCAGCAATGCGCGAGCGCAGCCGTTGACTCTGCAGTTATCCGGCTGGAGATTCCTGCTTGAGCCTTGAAACTATCTTGCTCGTCCTGCTGATCGCCCAAGGCGTCATCGGCGGGATCGATACGCTGCTCAACCACGAATTGATCGAACGATTGCCGCATCGCGTGGAAGCGCGTAAGGAAGTCGGACTCCACTCATTGCGCGAGGCGATCTACGGGATTCTGTTCGGCGGCCTCGCGCTGTTCGCCTGGCATGGTATGTGGGCCGCCGCGATTGGCGCACTGCTGGCTGCAGAAGTACTGGTGGATGCGAGCGACGAATACGTTGAAAACCGTACGCGGGTGCTTCCGCAGAATGAACGGGTACTGCATTTTTTCCTGACGCTTAACCTCGGCTTCATCATCGTTGTGCTGGTGACGATCCTGTCGCGATGGGGTTCGCAACCTACTGCATTGGAGCTCATCCGTCATGGAGTGCTGTCATGGGTTCTTGCCGCGCTGGGCCTGGCCGCCATGGCATGGGCTGTACGCGACCTGTTCGCGTGGGCGGCACTGGGACGGCGGGCTGCACGGCTCGCGATGGACAGGACGTAGGGCGCATTGTAATGCGCCGCATGTTTCGCATTCCTCGCGTATGCGTTTACCCCAGGGGTATTACTGCAGCCGGCCTTTGACTGCCGAGGCATTTAAAGCGTTGTTGCGATTGGATGTGCTGCTGTTGCATCAATAGTGACTACATCAGTGCGGTAGGGTGGGCACCCCCGTGCTGCAGTCCTCTGCCCACCCTACCAATTCCGGAGCACTCGCCGGTTCAAGCGAATGATTTCAATCGGGCGTTGCGCGGGGCGCCCTACTTCATCAGTGCACATTGGACTTCCGCGTGACGCCACCCGGCCGCGTTCATGGAACTCTTTCTCCGCTTGAAACGACTTAATAAACTTGCAAGCCGTTGTTAACCGACCCTGGTGGAGAAAACTTCGACATGAACGACATACCGGACCCGGAAATGCATCGCAATCTCGCCCTTCTGACGTCACTGGCCCAGATGGAGGCGGATCCCGATTTCGTCGACCTGGCCCTGTTGCCAAAAATTGCGATCGACCTGCGTTATGCGTCGGCCAACAATTTCATGGGCGTCAACCTGTATGGCGCTTTCAACCGCGCCTTTTTGCGCAAAGCGGCTGCGCTTCAAATGCACCGAGCCGTTGAAGCGTTATCCAAAAGTCATCCTGACCACCGAATAACCGTCCTCGATGCGACACGCCCGCGCTCCGTGCAGCGCAGGCTGTGGGCGCACGCCGTGGGCACGCAACAGGAATGTTACGTCGCCAATCCGGATAGCAGATGCGCGACCTATCCTCGGTGTGTTCCCTGCGTACGGCCGAGGAGACCGGATGTATACAAAGGTCGAAATGCTTCATAGCAACAAGCGGGAAGTGCTCTACCGTGGCCTCAGAGACATCGACGGACAGCCTGAAAGTCGCCGCCTGCTCGATATCCTCACCTCGAATCCGCCGCAGGACCGTCTGTTTGACATAGTCAACCACCTGAACGCCAGCGCGTCGCTCATCACGGATGAAGATGAAAGAATCCGGTTGGCGAAACTGAACCTGACCGCGGGCCGCTGCGCCAAGGCGTCGTTTGCCTATACCGACGCGCTGCGCCATTTGACGGCCGGCATCGACCTGCTCGGCGCGGCGTGGGAACAGCACCACGACATCGGTTTTCCGCTGCACCTGGAAAAAGTGCAGTGCAAACTGTTAAACGAGAACCCTGAAGCTGCGGCCGCAGGGATCGAGGAATTGCTCACGACGGCCCGATCGAAGATGGAACAAGCTGCCGTATATTTTTTCCGGCAAAACATACACGTGATGAACGGACAATATATTGAAGCCATGCAGGACGAGGTGGCAGGCCTGGCTGTATGCGGGCTCGACATTCCGGCCAGTCCGGAACGCGCGGATGTCATCGCCGCCTGCAACCACGTACGCGACCTGCTGGGCGAGCGTCCGGTCGAGGCTATCGCCGACCTGCCTCCATCGACCGATCCGCAATGCGAGGCCGCGATGCTTTTTTCGGCGATGAGCTTCGATATTCCCGACATAAACCAGTTCGCGATCCGTACCGCGCGCATGGTGGCGCTCGCCATCGAATGCGGCAACACGGAGGGGGCCGCATGGTGGTACGCCATGTATGGTTCGGTCCTCGGCCCCGTCTGCGGCGATTACCAGTACGCGCGTCGCTTCTCGGCGACCGCGGCTGCGCTGGCGGCAAAGCATCCCGAATCGCGTTACTCGGGCAAATTCCAATACTCGGTTGCGGTCGCTTCGTACTGGAACGATCCGATCGACCAGGCCATCGCGGAGTTTCAGACCGGGGTGCAGGCCGCTGCCTGCGTAGGCGATAACCTTTTCGCGGCGTGTTCCGCGATGAACCTGTTTCACAGCAAGGTTGTTCGCGGTGATCCGCTGGGCGACCTCATGGAGGCATTTCCCCCCTGTTTATGAAGCCATAGGCAAGAGCCAGTCCCAGCCCCGGTTCGACACCGCTGTCGCACTTTCCCTGTTCATCAGGAAGTTGCAGGGCCGGTCCCGGCCGACAACTGAAGAAGCGCAATTCGACCGCTCGCGCGCGGAGGCGATGCTGGAAGAAAACCGGCACCCCGTGCTCGCGCACATGTATTGAAGCATCCAGCTACAGAACAACTACCTGTCGGGCCACTATGCCGAGGCCTTGCGCGCAGGGGAAAAGGCGCGCGCGATATTCGAATCGCGTTGGTGCGCGAGCGAATTGTCGTATCGCGAGTACCGTGTTTTCTATGCGCTGACGCTGGCTGCCCTGTTCGAGCAGGCGAGACCGGAGCAGCAAGACGTATGGCTGGACGTACTGATGAAGTGCCGCAAGAAAGTCCGCCTGTGGGCCGACGTCAACCCGAGCACGTTTGGCGCGTGCAGCGCGCTGGTATCCGCCGAATTCGCCCGCATCAGCGGCGACATGCAGGAGGCAGACCGGTTGTATCAGGAGAGCATCAGGTGGGGACAAAACCGCGGATGCCTCCCGGACCAGGCGCTGGCATGCGAACTGGCGGCCCGCTTTTATCTCGCAAAAGGATCGGGCGTGTTCGCCGAAATGCATCTGCGCCAGGCGCGTGCCTGCTATGCCAGGTGGGGCGCATACGGCAAAGTAAAGGATATCGATGCGACGTATCCGTACCTCGACGATACGCCGCCACTACCTGCTGTACAAGGCGTCGCACAACTGGATGCGCTGATCAAGGCATCGCAGGCAATCTCGAGCCAGATCGTCCCGGCGCATTTGCTCGACACGCTCATGCGCGCCGTGATGGAGAATGCCGGCGCACAAAAAGGCTATCTGCTGCTCTCCCGAAAGTTCGACCTGGCGTTGGCAGTGGAAGCGGTGGTCGACCTTCAAACAATCGATGTCCGGGTCCACGCGCCACACATCCCGGCGCAGGGCACGTTGCCCGCTTCCCTGCTGAATTACGTCCGACGCAGTCGTGAAAAAATCATTTTGTCCGATGCTCGCGTGGAGAATCCGTTCGCGGCGGACGCCTATTTCAGCGGCAAGGAATTGAAATCGGTATTGTGCCTTCCGGTGTTGCGCCACCCCGAACTGATCGGCGTGCCCTACCTGGAAAATGACCTGGTCAGCGACGCGTTCACTACACGCGTGGCCATGCTCGAGCTATTGGCCGCACAGGCTGCGATCTCGCTTGAAAACGCCGAGCTTTACCAGAACCTCGCCGAGGAAAACAGCGAGCGCAAACGCGTGCAGGACACATTGCGATTGCGCGATCGCGCCATCGAGTCGAGCATTAACGGCATCATGATCACCGAATGCAAAGATGGACACAACGTCATCATTTACGTCAATCCCGCGTTCGAGAAAATCACCGGTTACACCGCGGCGGAGGTAACCGGCCTCACGCCTCGCCTGCTGCTCGGACAAGACTTCAAGCAGCCGGGACTGGAGGAAGCCCGGCTTGCCGCGCTCGAACGGCGCGAAATCACCACCACCATGCGCAACTACCGCAAGGATGGCACGCTGTTCTGGAATGCGCTTTCCATCGCGCCGGTGCGTAACGATGCTGGTGAGGCGACGCATCTCGTGTGGATCATCGATGACGCGACCGAACGCAAGCGTTACGAAGAACAGCTTGAGCGCCAGGCGTATTACGACCCGCTGACCGCGTTGGCGAACCGTAATCTGCTGGTAGACCGGCTATCCAAAGCCATGGCCTATGCACACCGTTATGACAAGCAGGTAGCTGTGCTTCTGATCGACCTGGACCGGTTCAAAACCATTAACGACAGCCTCGGTCACGCGACCGGCGACATCATGTTGCAAGTGGTAGCGCAACGCCTGCAGCGCTGCGTGCGCGAGACCGATACCGCGGCCCGGCTTGGCGGCGACGAATTCGTGGTGGTCATCACCGAAGTATCCGATGGGGACCACTGCTCGGCGATCGCATGGTCAGTGCTGGAGGCGCTGCGGCAACCGATCAATGCCGGGGAGCGTCATGTATTCACCACCGCCAGCGTGGGCATCAGCCTGTATCCGAAGGACGGCATGCATCAGGAAGTCTTGCTCAAGAATGCCGACGTCGCCATGTACCGTGCCAAGGACCAGGGCGGCAATGGCTTCAAGTTTTACACGGAGGAGATGAATGATCGTACCCAGCGACGCTTCAAACTCGAATCCGACTTGCGCGGCGCGCTCGCGCGCAACGAGTTGAGCCTGGTCTACCAGGCGCGGGTAGAGCCCGACCACGGCGCCATCCTCAGCGCCGAAGCGCTGGTGCGCTGGGAGCACCCGGAGATCGGCATGGTGCCGCCCGCCGAGTTCATCCCGCTGGCCGAAGAAACCGGCCTCATCACGTCCATTGGTGAATGGGTGCTGGAACGGGTGTGCGCGCAGCAGGCAGAGTGGCTTGCCAGCGGCATCAGTTGTGTTCCGGTTGCCGTCAATATCTCGGCTGCCGAAATGAGGAAAGAAGGCGTATTGCAAAGCTTTCGCAACGTGTTGACCGCGCATCGGCTTGATACGCACTACCTGGCATTGGAACTGACCGAAACAGCGGAGATGCAAAACCCGGAGGAAGCGGCCCGCACGCTAAATGCGTTCAGGGCGCTGGGCGTCACCCTGTCGCTGGATGACTTCGGCACCGGTTATTCTTCGCTGGCCTATCTGCGGCGCTTCCCCTTCAACGACGTGAAGATTGATCGCACATTCATTGCCAACCTTCCGCAGAACCAGGAGGATGCGGCCATCGCCAACGCGATCATCGCAATGGCCCATACCCTGAAACTGCGCGTGGTCGCGGAAGGGGTCGAAACGGCGGAACAACTCGACCTTTTGCGGCAGCTCGGGTGTGATGAGATCCAGGGGTATTACTGCAGCCGGCCTTTGAGCGCTGGGGCGTTTGAAGCGTTGTTGCGGTTGGATGAGCCGCTGTTGCATTAATAAATGCGGACTGAGATTTTTCACCGGTGCGCCACAGCAGCATTTGTTCCTCGGAACAGGCATAATGGCCCGCGACCTTCTGTAGGGCGGAAAAGCGTAGCGCCTTCCGCCATATGCCTGTTATCGCACCCGGTTTGCAAGGTCTTACGGCGGAAGGCGCTACGCTTTTCCGCCCTACGAGCTGACCACACAATTTACCAAGGACCTCCCCGTGACTATTTCCATGTATGCCGCATCAGTTCCCGTTTTCAGGCAAATGCTGAACAGCCTGAAAGACATTCTGGGCAAAGCCGAAACACACGCTACAGAGCGAAAAATCGAGCCGGCTGCACTACTGCAAGCGCGCCTGTTTCCGGACATGTTGCCGCTGACACGCCAGGTGCAGATCGCCGCCGATTTTGCGAAGGGCGTATCCGCCCGCCTCGCCGGCCTCGAAGTCCCGGCGTATGAAGACAATGAGCAGACATTTGCGGACCTGCAGGCGCGCATCGTCAAAACACTCGCATTTATCGACGGCCTCACGCCGGAACAAATCGATGGCAGCGAGGCGCGCGAAATCGTTTTACGCCCCGGCACGCCGAAAGAACAAAAGTTCACGGGACAGGCATACCTGCTCCACTACGGGCTACCGCAATTCTTCTTTCACGTCACGACCACGTATTCAATCTTGCGCCACAACGGTGTGGAGATCGGCAAGCGCGACTTTATGGGCGCGTACTAGTCGTTTGTGCATCGCCATCGCCGGACGATAAACTCCGGCGATCCAGGCGCAAAAAGTCATCTAAGCAATCATCAAAAGTCTTTTGACACCTTGACCGGACGTACTTTGCTGCGCTGGTTGGCTCCCTTTGTAGGGTGCGTTCCACGCACCAATTCACCTGGCACGGCCGGTATCGTCGGCTGGCGGGCAACCTGGGGCGATGCGCCTGTCACTCCCACGCAGTGATCCGTGCAGAGACGTTCAGTAGCCGCGCACACAAAGCCTCGGGCGTTAACGACAAAAGGCTCGCAAGTATAAACTCGCGAGCCTTTCGAATGAATGGTGCGGCTGGCAGGAATTGAACCCACGACCCCTTGGTTCGTAGCC
>JAQGMD010000167.1 GCA_028292565.1 Burkholderia sp.
CGGCATGGAAAGACGAGCTATCAGACCAGGCATACGCGGAGATGCAGCAACGGTTTGTCGAGATCGAACGAAAAATTATCGGCGAAAGCGGTTATAACGATGCATTGAATAAAATCGCATGGAACGCGTTAAGGCCGCCGGTGCCCTCGTCGTCGAGTGCGTCCGCTGCGACGTTTTTGATGACTTGAAGGTTGTGCATGACTGCCTTGGTTTTGGTCAATTATCAAATTCCGTTGAGAATCATCGAGTTATACGACGAACCGCCAGGTTATCCACAGTTTTGACCACAGGTACTGGGGATAGGTTGTCTGGCAGAAGTGTGCGGTGCCGGGTGCGCCTTGTGCGCATGAGGCCGTAGTTGGCATTATACTGTATAAATATACAGTATAATGCCAACATGAAGTGCCGAATGGTCAGAATGCGCAAGCTTGGTATCGTGATTCCAAAGCACGATCTACCGAATCAACCGGAATTGCGCGGCGATCTGACGATTGTCGATACCCGGGAAAACAGCCTTAACCGCGTGGTGAAGCTGGCTCGGCATCTCAGCTGGCTCGGCGCCCATGAAACCGTCCGCGTGCTGTACGAGCCGCACATCCTGTGGATGAACGAGGACAGGTTTGTTTTGACCGGCTTTGAGCGCGTCGGCGAGGGAAACAATGCCGCGGACTATGCGCAGTCCTGGTTGTGCAAGCTCGGCACCGACTGAGCTTGCTTTATACCGACTACCGACATGATGGCCGTGCCCCGCGTGGGCGTCGAAGACGGCTAAGGTATTCCTACATATCTGAGCACGACGGGCGTTCGCCCTTTCGTGTCGTTCCCTTCCAGGCGCGCTAACGCTTGGTCCTTCGGACTTGGCCGCATGCCGCCAACCTTCCAACCAACTAATACTGCAGCGCGGGCGTTGCTAACCCCCTAAAGTGGTGCCGTGTACTCACAGGTACCGCGGGCGGTACCTGTGAGTACACGGCACAGGACGGCAGGGCTTTCAAAGGCTGCGCCAGCATTAAGCCGCTGGCACAGCCTTTGAGCCGCCGCTTGCGCTATGAAGCCGGCCGCCCCTGCCGTAAACCCTACGCTGGCAGCACGGGCCGCCGCACCCGTTCCGCACCTCCCCCCCAAGTCCCCCCGAGCGCCGGGTGAGGGGGGACTTGGGGGGGAGGAAGCACGCAGAACGGGCCAGAAACAGCGGCCCGTCACCCTGCTGCCTGAAACCTTACCCCACCTCACCCCCCGCCCGCCCCGTGAGGGGCGGGAGCGAGGAAGAGCCGAGCGAGAGGATCTGTTTTCAACCACGCTCAAGGGGGTTTGACATGGCAGCACAACGGAAACACACCGCAGACGTCATTCAATTGCGCCTCGATGAAGACGCGATCATTGCCAACGCGATTGACATTCTTTCGCGACGGCTGTCCAGCGCTGGTACGGCGATGGGTTCACCCGCGGCAGTGAAAGGCTTCTTGACACTGAAGCTCGCGGAGGAAGAGCGCGAAGTCTTTTCCGCGCTGTGGCTCGATGCCCGCAATCGTTTGATTGCGTATGAAGCAATGTTCTTCGGCACGCTCACGCACACCAGCGTGTATCCCCGTGAAGTCGTCAAAGCCGCACTGAAGCACAACGCCGCATCACTCATCGTGGCGCACAACCATCCGTCCGGCGAGCCGGAGCCGAGCGCCGCAGATCGCATGTTGACCGACGCATTGAAAAGCGCGCTGGCGTTGGTCGATGTGCGCATGCTCGATCACATCATCGTTGCCGGCACCAACACGCTGTCGTTTGCCGAGCGTGGTTTGATCTGATCCACGACATCTGTATCCGTTCGATATAGGGCGGCGTACGGCGCTTTCGCGCGCGCGCCGTACACATCGGACCAGACAAGCGTACGCCGCCACAGTTGTTGCGATCGTTCAGACCGAAAAAATCAAGGATTTACCAGCCTTCGGGACACAGGACGGAAGGAATCGATACACAAGTAAGAACTTATCCCTGAATAGACTGTCGAGGGCATTTACTCGTTTAGCGAGTGCAGGGGATGATGATGTGCAAGGCGAAATCGTGGGAAGTGACAGATGAAGTTTGGCATCGGGTACAGCAGTTAATACCGGTGCGACAGCCTCGTGCCGATAAAACGTACGTACAGAAACCCGTTCCGGTATCGTGACCGACAATTCCGGTGTCGTGACCGCAGATTCCGGAATTACCCCGAAATCGGTCACGTTCGCCCGGAATCGCTGGTCACGTTGGTTCGGAATACCCATTAAACTAAACATCATGGGGCCCCCGGCCTGATGCAGGCGCGGGCACGGACCGGACCGAGAGAGCTCCGTTCGCTCAGCGGAGATTAGATGCGCTTGAAAGCTTTGATGAAATTCGTCGGGTGACAGTGGAATCGCACATGGCCAGGAGCGTTCAGTGGCCGCGACGCTTCTGCAAACGCGGGGGCGATATAGCCCCAGTCCGCGTGCGTGGAAAAGTAGATCACATAATCCACCAATGCACCTTGCCACTTGTTGTACACGCGCGTGGACTCATCGCGGGTACCAACACTCTTCACCTGGATCCGATGATACCGGCCCACGTCGCAGATAACGAGATCTGTTTTCTTGCCATGGTCGACCATGGGGACTAAGACTTCCCAGCCAGCACCAGACAGCCAGGCGCCTAGGAGGGGCTCATGCGAGAGCTGCTTATGAGCAGCGAGGGTGGTTTCTTTGATGTCGGCACTCAATACGGGCATGACAAAGCTTTCTGTCAATGCCGAATGCCAGCCCGGGCTTCCTGGAAACGGACCGAGGCGGCTAGAGCCGACCTCCCGGTTAACATCACCAACTGGATGATCCAGAACGAGGCGCTGCGGCTGCCACACCTGGCGGCCCGGTCTCTACCTGGGCTCACCCAAACAGCGCTCTCTGCCCGTCGCGGGCTGTGATGGCGATTGACGCAAAGATAGCGCCAGTGAAAGACGCTGTCAAATCGCACATTGGTCAGAGTGCCACCAACGTGCGTGTTCGTCCGCTTCTGGCCGAACTAAGACCTTCCCTAATTTCCGAGAACGACCCAAACTGGACATAGCGCCTTACAGAAAGCGGTCGGTCGCCGTTGGAGAAGAGTAACTACGAAGCCGAACATGAGCCGGCTTGCCTCCAAGTGAAGAACAAGAATGTACTGGAATACCGCACCGTCAGAATGTGGTGGAGACCTCGATGTTCCAAATTATTTCGAGGCCTATAAACGTCTCCTGTAACGATCCCAAACCGACTCGCGCGTCCAAGCTCCTGTGCGCGGTCCCATGCCGCAACCACGATACCCATTCGAGGCCGCGGTATCTGCACCAATTCTGATGGGCCGACAATTAAAGATTTGTCGCCTGCCTTGTCTTGCTCGACCAATGGCTGGGGATCGATTCTGATGAACTTAGAAATCTTCAATCCGTCCATATCCATTCCAATGGGAATTTTTATTGCCGAAAGTATAAATAAGGAAAGTGGGACGTAGGAAAAAACTGGCATTGTTGACGTCCCGATCGGCGCGAGAACTCGCGCTTGATGCGGCTCAGGTTTGTTATCAATGAATGGGTAGAGCCGATCGAGAACATCACCAAAATCGGGTTTAACCGATAGATAATCTATCTGAAAATCGGGTATAACCATTCAACAAAGATTAATTATAACGCTTAAAACCGAACAAAAATCGCACGATATATCGGGTTTAACCGAATGGAGACGTTTGCAATTATCGGAAAAAGCCGCTAAAATCACAATGGACTGACCGGATATGTACGGTCGAGATGTGAGATAAAATTCGGGTAAACCCGTTATTTTTCTGGTTTATTACTGGTTATAGGCGAACAAATGGACGTCCAAGAATTGCGCCTTTCTCAAGTGGATCGCGCTTTAAAGCATGTAAGCGTGCCCCCGCGGCCTCAAATTGGGTGGATTCAGGCCATTCGCACTGCCTTAGGCATGACGACGAGGCAACTCGCATCCCGGATAGGTGTGACGCAAAGCACATTGGCCGAGCTGGAGAAGTCAGAAGCTAATGACAAAATAACGCTGCAGTCGCTTCGGCGAGTTGCTGATGCCTTGGATTGCGAAGTTCAGTATGTGCTCGTACCTCGCGATTCCCTCAAGAAGCGGGTCGAGAATCAGGCGGAATCGATGGCGCGCAGCCAGGTAGCGCGTGTTTTCCACAGCATGCGGCTTGAGGACCAAGCACCAACGGCGAACGTGGATAAAAAGGAAATATCCAGGGTTCGTGCGAAGTTGTTGAGTACGAATTGGAAACGGCTATGGGAGTAGGAATTGGTGAACAGCACGCACCGGGAGCTACCCCCCTTGATCCAGACGAGCGAGCCGGCCTTATCCCAAAGCATCTCACACTAAAACGTGAGCTGGACGAGTTCGAGCAGGCCAATATTCTTGAAGCGGAGGCATGGGCTGCACGAAGAATTCCGAGGGATTTACTGAACGAAGCCTACGTGCGCGAATTACACAAGCGCATGCTGAAAAAGACATGGAAGTGGGCAGGTACTTTTCGAACCACTGAAAAATCAATTGGCGTCGACCCTGCGAGAATCGCAGTCGACCTGCGAAATCTATTGGAAGATGTGAAAGCGTGGCAGGAATTCGGCACCTACCCGCTAGACGAGCAAGCAGCACGACTGCATCACAAATTGGTGCTGATCCATCCCTTCCCTAACGGAAATGGACGGCATGCTCGGCTGTTCACGGACTGCTTTTTGCGGTTCTGCCGTGCGGAGCCTTTCACTTGGGGAAGTGCGAATCTCGTACACGCCTCTGACACCCGCACCGCTTACATTGCAGCCCTGCAGGCTGCGGACAATCGCGACTTTGCGCCGCTGCTTGCGTTTGTGCGTACCTGATCCGAACCGGTCTAGGTAGCATAGGGCGTACTCGAGCGGCCGGTTCCCGAGCCGCTCCAAACCTTCAAACCAACGCCACCTTTGCCAGACTTACCCCCCAGGCACTGTTGCTGGGAAGTTCAGCGCTTTCGGCTTGGCACTTTCCGGCAACCAAATGATTACTGATTCCCATCCGATAGAGCGCTTCATCTTCGCATCAGTCACGTCGGCCATGGGAAAGTCCGCTTCTGGCCGCACTGAGACTACTGGCCACTTCCCGGCAATGGTCGGATCAAGTCAGCATCGGACATACTTAACAAGCACATGTATTGTTGAGCCGTCATGCGCGGACACTGAACTAACCCCAGTCACTTTGATTGCGATCGCATCATGCAGGCGCCGAGCCGGCCGATTGAGCGCGGTCTGGCCGGCCCGGGTCTGTTAGCCGATGTGCTGGTCTCGAAGTTTGCCGATCATTTACCGGTATGTCACCAATGGATCATCTATGCCCGCGAAGGCGTGGGGTCGTATTAGTCGGATACTCGTTCATCCATAGAATCATTGCCCGGTGCTGCGAACAGACGGGCGGAAATCTACGCGGAAACGCCAAGACGGTGCAGCTTCCTCCTCAGGTCGTCAGCCACGCGCTGCATCATCATTGCAAGCGCCGCTTCGCGGGAAGTAATTCGGTCGGTCAGTGTGCTTACACTGATGGCGCACAAGGGCTTGCCGCGGGCGCTAGTAATTGGCACTCCGATCGAACGAATCTCCGGCATGCCGGGCGGGTCCTTCAACGCATAGCCCTTGTCGCGCGCATTATGGACCATCCGGAGTAGCTCAGCGCTCCCCGGCTCGCCCTGTGCTGCAAGGCGCTGCGCGTTGCGCGTCAAGAGGCCGGCACACTGGTCGTGGTCAAGCGCGGAAAGGATGGCAATGCTGCTTGCGCCGACACCCAGGGGCCGCCGCTGCCCGACATCAAGGATCATGGCCTTGATGGGAAACGATCCTTCTCGCCGGTCCAGGCACACAACGTCGGCATCGCTGCGCGCCGTCAGGAATACGGTGTCTCCCGTCAAGCGCGCCAGTTCGGTGAGCGCATCCGAGCAGCCGTCGACCAAGTTCGTCGAAGGCGCCGCCGCCAATCCCAGTTCATAGGTGAGCGCGCCCAGCCGGTAGGCGCGTGTACGCGGGTCCTGGATTACCAGGCCTTCCTGCACCAGCCCTTGCAGGATGCGGTGCACGGTCGGCCGTTCCAGCCCGAGTCGCTGCGCCAGGTCCAACAGGCGGTGGCCGTCGCGGACACCCACGGCCAGTTCGCGCAATAGCGCGGCGGCGCGCGCAATAACTTGGGTGCCACTCCGATTTTTTGCGGACGACGAGTCCATCATGTGAACTTTCAGGAGAATAAGTCCAAAATTATGCACCATAATAGGTGCACATATGCGGTGCACCGCGCCCGCACGATGGCGGCCACGCCATCTCTATAGCAACGGCGTAAAAAAAACGGGGGACAAAGATGAGTGAAATTCTGGGATCAATGGAGTCGCGCGCTGCCGCCTTGACTACGCGGCGCTTTGAAACGCTGTTGGTCACCGAGCCGAATCCGGGAGTGCTGCTGGTGACGATCAACCGGCCGGAATATTCCAATGCATTCGATACAAAGACCGGGGAGGAACTGTTCGAGGTTTTCCATGCGCTGGAAGTGGGCCATCGACGCTATCGCTGCGTGGTGTTAACAGGTGCCGGTGAAAAGGCCTTTTGCGCCGGCGGCGACCTGAAGGAGCGCAATTCCCTGACCGAAGAACAGTGGGTACTGCAGCACGAATTCTTCGAGCGTACCTTCCGCCATGTACTCAACTGCCCGCTACCGGTCATTGCCGCCGTCAACGGCGCGGCATACGGCGGCGGCCTTGAGGTGGCCATGCAATGCGACTTCATCTATGCTTCAACGACCGCACGGTTTGCTCTCACCGAAGTCTCGCTGGGCATCATGCCGGGTGGGGGTGGCACGCAGACGCTGGCGCGCGCCATTGGCGAGCGGCGTGCAAAGGAATTGATTCTTGCCGCCAAGCCGTTCTCGGCCGAGGACGCCTATGCATGGGGCCTGGTCAACAAGTTGTGCGAGCCGCAAGCGCTGCTCGAGGAAACCCTGGCAGTGGCCCAGCGTATTGCCGCCAACGCACCAATCTCCGTACGCCAGGCCAAGCATTCCATCCACCATGGACTACAAATGGATCTGGGATCGGGCATGCTGTTTGAGCTCGAAGCCTACCAGCGCATGGTCAAGACCGAGGATCGTGTCGAAGGCGTGCGCGCCTTTAATGAAAAGCGCAAGCCTGCGTTCAAGGGGCGCTAGAAATGAAACCATCCTTACCTGAAGGACCGGCTGCGGCAAGCGCCCCGTTGAAAGGACTAACCGTCATCGAGATCGGCCAGAATGTGGCCGCGCCGGTGGCAGGACAGATCTTGGGTGACTTGGGCGCCATTGTGATCAAGGTGGAAAAGCGTAGCGGCGATGCCGCACGCGATTGGGGGCCGCCGTTCTGGGAGGGCAGTTCGGCCCTGTTTCAGGTATTAAACCGCAACAAGCAATCCATCGCAGTAGATTTTCGCAATCCGGAGGAAGTGGCGGCGCTGCGCGAACTCATCCTGATGCGGGCCGACGTCGTCATCCAGAATATGCGACCGGGGCTTCTTGCCGGGCTTGGACTCGGCGGCGAGGCGTTGCGCGGTGAGAAGCCCGCGCTGGTATGGTGCGATATGGGCGCCTTCGGCAGTGAAGGGCCGCTGGCCGACAAGCCGGGCTATGACCCCCTTATGCAGGCATTCGGCGGGCTGATGAGTATTACGGGCGAGCCCGGCCGCGCACCGGTACGCACCGGCTATTCCGTCATTGATGGCAGCACCGGGATGTGGGCCGCCATCGCCATTCTCGCGGCCCTCACGCGTCGCGAGGCTAGCGGCGCCGGTTGCGTGGTGGATGTGTCGCTGTTCGAGTCCGCGCTGGCATGGATGAACATCAGTGCAGCGCAGTACCAGGCGGGCGGCGAAGTGCCGGGCCGCCACGGCTCGGGCACCGCCATGATCGTTCCTTATCGCGCCTACCGTGCCGCCGATGAAGACATTGTCATCGGCGCAGGCAATGACGGGCTCTTTGCGAAGCTGGCAAAGGTGCTGGGCGCCCCTGAGTGGGCGGCCAACGAGCGATTTGCCACCAATCCCGCGCGCGTGCGCAACCGGGACGAGCTCGATGCCATGATCGGTGAGCGCATTGTGCGGCAACCAGGCGCGCATTGGATTGCGGCGTTGGAGGCGGCCGGCATTCCCGTCGCGCCGATCCAAAATATCGCGCAGGCGCTGGATCATCCGCAGACCAAGGCCCTCGGCATCGTGCAGAATGTGCCGCAATCGTCCATGAGTTTCGTCGGCCTGCCGGTGCGCTTTGACGGCATGCGCCCGGAGGTGCGCGCCGGCGCTCCCGCACTGGGCGCGCACAACGCGGAGTTCGGGCTGCCTCACGTGAAGGAGGATGCATGAACGCGCACGCAGTACAGGTACGCGAAGTCGGCTTGCGGGACGGCTTGCAGATGGTGCCCTTTACCGTCGATACCGAGACGAAGCTGGCCTGGATCGCGCAGGCCTACCGTGCCGGGTTGCGTCACATGGAAGTCACCTCGTTCGTACCCGCACGTGTCATGCCGCAGTTTGCCGATGCGGAGATCGTGATGGCCGGCGCAAAAACCTTTCATGGCCTCGATACCGCGGTGCTGGCACTGAACCCGCGTGGGGCCGAGCGCTCGCTGGCGGCGGAAGCCGCCACGCTCGTATTCGTGCTGTCGGCCAGCTGCGGGCACAGTGACAAGAATGCCGGACGAAGTCCCGAGCAGGCATTGCAGGAATTTGCCGGCGTGGCCAGGCAGTGCCAGGGGCTGCCCGTCGACAAACGTCCACGACTGGTTGGCGCTATCGCTACCGCCTTCGGCTGCACCCTGGAAGGCAGGATCGAGCCAGGTTGGGTGCGCGAGCTGGCGGGCAGGCTGGCGCAAGCGGGCGCCGACGAAATTGCGCTGGCTGATACCGTCGGCTATGCCAATCCGGCCCAGGTGCGCACGCTCTTTTCACAGGTGGCGGCAGACCTGGGCGAGCTGCCTTTGTCAGCACATTTTCATAATACACGCGGCCTGGGTTTGGCCAATGTGGTGGCGGCGCTGGAAGCAGGCGTGCGCCGATTCGACGCTGCCGTGGGCGGACTGGGCGGATGCCCGTTCGCTCCGGGCGCAAGCGGAAATATCGCAACGGAAGACCTAGTGTTCATGCTACACGAGATGGGACTGCCAACCGGCATTGACTTGCCCGGCTTGCTCGCGCTACGCGAGGCGGTGTCCCACTGGTTGCCGGGCGTGCCGCTGCATGGGTCGCTTGCACGGGCCGGGCTGCCCAGGACTATCCAGTCAGCGCATTAGCATCGCGGAACCATTCATCTCATCAGAAACTGACCAACATGAAAGAAAACCATCTTCACGCTGACGCGCCACCGATTTCTGTCGCGCTTGGCAATGACTATCCCGACATTCGTGAAAGCGTCGCCAAAATTTGCCAGGATTTTCCCGGCAGCTACTGGCGCGAACTTGACGAGCGCAGTGATTACCCCGAGGCGTTCGTCAAGGCGCTCACTGAGGCCGGATATCTTGCAGCTCTCATCCCCGAGGAATACGGCGGCGCCGGACTGCCGCTACGCGCGGCCTCGGTGATCCTGGAGGAAATCCATGCCGCCGGATGCAGCGCTGGCGCATGCCATGCGCAGATGTACACGATGGGCACCTTGCTGCGGCATGGCAGCGACGAGCAGAAACAGCGCTACCTGCCAGGCATTGCATCGGGCAAGCTACGGTTGCAGGCTTTTGCCGTGACCGAGCCGACGACCGGATCCGACACCACGCAGATCAAGACCCGCGCTGTGCGGGACGGCGACGATTACGTCATCAATGGCCAGAAGGTCTGGACCTCACGTGCCTTCTATTCGGACCTGATGCTGCTGCTGGTGCGTACGACGCCCGCCGACCAAGTGGCGCGCAAGACCGATGGGCTGTCGGTATTCATCGTCGACATGCGCGAAGCCGTCGGCAATGGACTCGAGATCCGGCCCCTCAAGGCCATGATCAACCACAACACCACTGAGACGTTCTACGACAACCTGCGGGTGCCGGCGGCCAACCTGATTGGCGAGGAGGGCAAAGGCTTTCGCTACCTGCTCGACGGACTCAATGCCGAGCGGCTGATCGCGGCATCGGAGGTGCTTGGTGATGCCAAATGGTTTATCCGGAAGGCAGTCACCTACTCCAAGGAGCGCGTGGTATTTGGCCGGCCCATTGGCCAGAACCAGGGCATCCAATTCCCGATTGCACGCGCATATGCGGAAACCTCGGCAGCGGAGATGATGATACGCAAGGCAACAGCCATGTTTGCTGCCGGCGTGCCCTGCGGCGAAGACGCCAACATCGCGAAAATGCTGGCCTCGGAAGCAGCCTGGCATGCAGCGGAAGCGTGCATGCAAACGTATGGCGGTTTCGGCTTTGCCAAGGAATATGATATTGAGCGCAAGTGGCGCGAAGTGCGCGTCACCCAGGTAGCGCCGGTGTCGACCAACCTGATCCTTGCCCACATTGCCGAGCATGTGCTGGGCATGCCGCGATCGTATTGATCATCACCCAGGAGTAATCCAGCATGCAAGAGTCGCTCACCCGCCTGATGGCGCACTTCATTGTCGATCCGGGCTTCGCTGCTGTACCGGAGGACATTGCGCCGGTCATCCGCAACGGCTTTATCGATACCGTTGCCTGCATCCTGAGTGGACGGGATGAAACCGTCACACGCGCGGCTCTCGCATCGCTACACCCTGGCGTCGCCCCGGCCAAGGCACAACTGTTATGTGGCATCGAACGGATTCGCGCGCGCGACGCCGCTTTCGTCAACGGTGTGGCAGGGCATGCCCTGGACTACGACGACATGGCACTGGCCGGTCATCCCAGCGTGGTGCTGGTGCCTGCCCTGATGGCAGCGGGTCAGGCCTGTGGCGCAAGCGGCGCCGACCTGCTGCGCGCCTACCTGATCGGGTACGAGATCTGGGCGGAACTGGCTGCCCGCGAGCCCGATGCGCTGCATGAAAAAGGCTGGCATCCGACGGGGGTACTGGGAACGGTTGCTGCGGCCGCTGCAGTTGCCGCTATCGAAGGAGCGGATGTGACGACTGCGGCTCACGCGCTCGGTATCGCGGCAAGCATGGCGAGCGGGCTTGTGGCCAACTTCGGCTCCATGACCAAGCCGCTGCATGCGGGTTGGGCGGCAGCGCGCGGCATTGAAGCGGTGGAACTCGCAAAGGCCGGCGTCACGGCGTCCGCCGACGTCCTCGAAGCTCCCAGCGGCTTTCTTTCCGCGCTGTCTCCCGCCGGCCGGGTTGACCGCGAAGTACGGCCTTTGCCGCCGGGCGGCTTGCGGTTTCGTCAATCGGGCCTGTCAATCAAGAAATACCCCGTTTGCTATGCCTCTCATCGCATCATTGATGGTGTGATTGACTTGAAGCGATCAGCCGGGGTTGGCGCAAACGACGTGGTGGCAATCGAGGCCACCCTGTCCGACGTCAATGCCCGTATCCTCCGCAGCCATAAACCGACGACCGGCCTGCAGGCGAAGTTCAGCCTGGAGTTTGCGTGCGCAATGGCGGCCATTGAAGGTGGCGTGGGCCTCGCCCAAGTCACCGATGCGCAAGTCATGCGCGACGATGTCCAGTCGTTGATGGATCACGTGGTGATCCATACGGTGGCCCCGGGCTGTCCGATCGAACCCAGCTTTGCCTGGGCGGATAGGGTACGGCTACGCCTGCGGGATGGCCGCGTGCTTGATAGCGGCGATATTCGCTTTGCCCGCGGTCATGCCCGGCTGCCTCTGGCAGACGAGGAGCTGCGCACCAAGTTCCTCGGATGCGTGCGTGACAGCGAAACTGCCGCTGCCCGGCGCCTGTTTGACAACCTGTCCTCATTGGGGCGGGGTGCCGCCGCGCCGGAATTCCTCCTGGAGCGCGCAACCTGACTGCCGGCGGCGCCGGCAGTACAGGGTGTCGCGCCGTGCAAAAAAGCGCTCTTTAGCGTCAGTCAAGCGCGATACGCAGGTCGCTGGCAATCTTGGACCAGCGGCCGTAATCCTTCTTGATGAACTGATTGAACTCCGCCGGCGTGAGCGGCGGGGCAGGCACGTCGAAGGCGGAAGCGTTCATGGCCTTGCGGAAGTCCTCGGATTTCACGACCTCGGCGAGTTCCCTATGCAGGCGGGCGGCAATTGGCGCAGGCGTGCCGGCCGGCAGGAAGGCACCCATCCAGCCAAAGGTTTCAAAGCCCTTGAGCGACGCGATGCCTTGCTCATCCAGAGTAGGCACGTCCGGCATGATCGAGGAGCGGCGCAGGGTGGTAACGCCTAGCGCCTTGACCCTCCCGGCCTTGACCTGAGCGGAAGCGGATGCGGCATTGTCAAACACCACGTCCACGTGCCCGCCCAACAGGTCGTTCAACAGTTGTCCGCTACCCTTATAGGTGACCTCGCGCAGTTGCACGCCTGTCGCCGACTTGAACATCTCCGTCACGAGATGGCTGACGGTGCCGGTGCCGAGCGAGCCGTACGTCAGTTTCCCGGGGTGCGTCTTGCTGTAGTTGATCAGTTCGCTGAGGCTGTTGATCGGCAGGTCTTTGTTAACCAGCAGCACGTTCGGCCCATAGGAGAGCAGGGTGACGCCCATCAGGCTTTTGTCGGCGTCGTAGGGCATCTGTTTTTTCACCGCCGGCAGGATCGTGATCGGTGATAGTGAGGCGACAGCGACGGTATAGCCATCGGGAGGAGAGGATGCGAGCGCCGCCATGCCAATCAAGCCACCAGCGCCTCCCCGGTTTTCAACCACGACGGGTTGGCCCAGCCGCTGCGACAACTGGTTGGCCAGGCTGCGAGCGGTCACATCAGCTCCATTACCAGGCGGGAAAGGCACGATGATACGGATGGGTTTGCTGGGCCAGTCCTGCGCCAGGACAGTGGACGTGCCAGGCAACAGCATTGCGGCCAGCGCGAAAAGACATGCGGTACGACGTTTCATTTGTCAGCCTCCAACTCATTATTATGTTATTCAGGAGAGATCTCCTTCTGGACAATGATTGTAGTATCTGTGACCGCCGCAGCTCTATCGCTGATTCCGCAATATGGACTTTTACTCGGGTAATCCTAGAGGCGGTTGCGTCAGACTGCCGAGCTCGTTGGCTCCCCTTTCTGGGCGCAGAACCGCGCCAGGACGCTCTCGGCGTTTGATTCGTAATGGGACTTCCATAGCCAGGTCGTCCGGGTACATAAGGTTCCAGCGACTGTGATGAGCCGCGGGCTAATTCGTCCGCCGCCTCCCGTTCAAGTTCCTTGACTCGATTCTGTTCTGCCGTGATGGGTTCACGGACGCTGGCCGGTGTCACGCTCATGTTGGCGAACCCAGCGCCGTAGCGTCTCTGTCGTGCAGCCGATCTTGCCAACAATGGACTGGACGTCGCCCACTGCGAGTCGTATTGCTCCTTGCTCTCCAAGACCAGGCGCATTGCGCGTTCGATGGCCTCGGGTGAATATTTAATTGCTTTCTTCATGGCTCCATTTTCTCAAATGTTGGAGCCTCCGCGATTTCCGGCGCGATGGTCCGCAAGAGGAGCTCTCCCACAATGTGGGCCGGACAGCCCGAGCCCTTCCCCTTCCGAATCGAGCCCATGCTCGCCCAGCCGGGGGGCAAGCCGTTCGAGGATGACGATTGGGTGTACGAGCCTAAACTGGACGGCTACCGGCTAATGCCATACGCATGTGGCGAGGAGGTGCGCCTAATCACACGCGGTAACGCCGACTACACGTCTCGCTTTCCGGCGGTCGCGCAAGCGGTCCCTGCTCTTGGGCTTTCGTCCCTTGTGCTCGATGCCGAGATCGTAGCGTTCGACGAAGAAGGCCAGCCATCCTTTGAGGCTCTTCAGCAACTCACCGCGCAGTCCCCGCCCCGGCGCCGTGCGCCGGTAGTGCTTTTTTGCTTCGACCTGCTGCACGTCGACGGAGTGAACACGCGCGGGCAAAGTTATAGCGAGCGTCGGCAGATGCTCGAGCGCGTGGTGAAAGAGAGCGAATATCTGAAGCTTGTCCACTCCGATGCGAACGGTCCTTTGCTGTTCGATGCTGCCGCCACTTTCGCCATGGAGGGTCTGGTTGCAAAACGAAGGAGCAGTACTTACCAAGCCGGGATTCGCTCATCCGACTGGCTCAAAATACTGGCGTTCAAGCGAGCAGACTTTCTGGTGCTCGGATATAAAGGAATGGATCGCGTGGACGCGTTATTAGTCGGCTATCGTCGGGCGGGCCGGTTAATCTACGCGGGAGAGGTAACGGGCTTACGCGGCCTTGCGCATTCTCTCCTTCCGCTACTAAAGGCTGTTCCGACGGCGTCGCCGTGCGCCCGATTGCCTGGAGCGAAGTGGATCGCGCCGATGGTGACAGTGGAGGTTCGGTACCGGCAGCTGACAAAGGCTGGAAAACTGCGCCATCCCGTCTTCTATCGACTACGAGATGAAATAGCGCCGGCTGACATCGATTATCCCATTTTCCTTCCGGAGTGAGTTTCCGGCGCTAAATTCATGGCTTCCTTATAGCCACGTCGGCCGATTTTCACCTGGCTTTTTATCGATCGGTTCACTGTCGCGCCAACAAGAGCGATGGATATCCAGAATATCCCGCGAGATCCGGGCCGAGTCTTCGGCCGTGAAATTCAGCTTAACTGGGCGTTCTCTGGAGAGGTCGTCTTCAAAACCTACGGACAGGGTTATGGCGCGATAGCCAGGCGCGTTACTGTATGTGATGTAACGTACGTTATACCGTTCGCCTTCAACCGGCACTGGCTCCGCATCGGGGCGGTTGTCCAAGTTCCACGCACGAATCATGCTCCGAAAGCGTTCGGTACCATCAGGAAGATATTGGTGAATTTCAACCGATGGAGAACTGTCTAGCCGCAGCACAGCAAGGCAATGCTCATAAAGATCCGCATCGAGGCCGCGTAGCTCGGTTAGATCGAACGGAAAATCAGTTCCGTTATAAAGTCCAGCTAGAAAACATGCGACCGTGCGGCTCTGACCAGAGTCGTGTTCGGCGATCTGCAGTAAATGTACGAGTGAATCGAGGCCGGCATCACGGTCCGATGCGCGTACTTCTTCGGCGAGCTGTCCGGTCGTTTTTCCACCGCGTGCCTGCACGAAAAATTCCCTGACCGCCTGATTAAAGGCGCCGACCAGATGCTTCGGAACTTGCATCTTCACTTCTACAAACTCTTGCGGATTCATGGTGGCTCCCCGGAGATCCGAATCAATGTCGTTGGAACGATCAGATAGAAAAAATGACTGACGACGGGCTCGCGCCCCGGTTTCGTCTTCCACCTCACGGATGTAAGCTTGAGGTGCGGGCGGCAGGTCTTTGAAATGGTCGTCGGCAACGTTCATGCCGTTACTTTACAGAAGCGTTGGCCGATTTGGGTTTACGTCCCCGACGCCTTTTTTGAAATATTTTTTATCGAACGTCGCGCCGGGCCAGCGCCCGGTGGGCTACCGCCTCCTGCCAGTTCAGGCCATCGATAAGCCTGCGCAATTGACGCGCCGTGACTGCCAGACATTGCTGGTCGTTGGCATCCCGGGGCCAATGGAATTTGCCCTGCTCCAGGCGCCGGTAATGCAGTCAGAAGCCATTGGTATCCCACTGCAAAATCTTGAGCTTGTCGCGTCCCCGGTTGCAGAAGACGAACCAATTCGTGCTCACCGGATCAAGTTCGAGCGTCTCAGCCACCAACGGCGTAGGCTATTGATCGACTTTCTGAAGTCCACGTGCCCGGTGGCCAGGTAGAGCTTGCCCTGCGCGTGTTCCACATTAACGCAACGCCATCAGCAGTGCAGGCAGCCACTGGCAGTGGGCAGCGCTGCCAATGCGAATCACATAGCCATCCGGCGTTTGGATTTCCAACCCGGGCTGGCCCACTCCGTGAGAAGGCGGCAGCGCAATCAACTGCGTCCGCTGATCGGATGCTGACAAACGCTTTAGCCAATAAAAAAAGCTTGCTTCCGAGATGCCTTCACGCTGACACCACGCGCGTATGCTCATCCCCGAAGCCCTTCACGCCTCAATGCGTTGCGTCCATGCCTGACCGCGATCCTCTTTCTCCATGTTGACTACTCTAGTTGTCGGAGCCGTCATTCTCGCGTGCGCCGTTTGCGACGGAAGGTGGGTTCAAATTACCGCTTACAATGCGCCAAACCACCTCGCATTGGAGGAAATGATTAGAGGGTCGCTGAACAAACGACCCAAGTGTACTGGCTACGCGCTTTGCCCCTGTTTGGGTGCTTCATATCCGAGAACGGCTTTAATCTGTTCCAGGGCCGCTTGCCACCTTTCAGCGGAAACTGTATCAAGGCGTTCGGCTTTCAATAGCGCCAAAATGGATTTGGCATTCTTTTCACGTGCAGCTTCTTCCCGCCTCCTTTTTTCCTCTTTCAGCTTTTTTAGCTTTTCTTCGAGTTTCTGGATTTGCTCGTCTTCCGACGCCGATTTACGTTTGGCTTGCAGTTCTACCTCTTTAGCTGTTTCCTCGGACATCTCACTTCCCTCTAATTTCGCGTTTGTGGATCAATGACTCGAATCCGCACAGAGTCCTTTGATGCGCTGATTCGAGCGATAAAAAAGTCTATCACGCGCGTCCACTAGTTGCCAAAATATTAACTAAGTGGATTAAAATGCAACTCTCGGTGTGGCCCCCGAGCCCCCGGATAAAGCGTCACACACCACGCAACTTGGTTGCTGGCCCGGAAACTGCGCAGTGGCGCGGCTTCCGGCGTGGCGACAGGAATGCATACAGCCGGCGACACCATTGGCCGGCCAAATAGGTAAGCCCTTGATGGAGAAGCGAAATATGGCGTGGCCAAAGGGACAGGGAAGAGGCGAGTCGGATCGTTTCAATATCCGATTGACAAGGACACTGCCGCCTTCTACCGGCGTAAGGCGAAAGAAGCCGGCGTGACCGTTTCCGAATTTCTGCGCAACACGCTCCACGAGGGTGTTGTCGCAGAAAACGTGCAGGACGTAGAGGACAGGATCAGGGCGCGAATCGCGTCAATTCCCGGTTCAATGGAATCGCCTGGACAAGGGTTAACGGACGAAATTGCGCTTTCCATCATCACGTCTGAAGCGTTGCTGTCGGCGATTGTTGAAGCCCAAGACCCGCAAGCCCTCTACCGAGCACATGACGCCGCGCGGGTAAAGCTCAGGAAGATAAAGGGGGTATCAAATGGCTAGCCGCGAAAAGGGAAGTATGGGCAACTTCTCGCGAGGCGCTGAGCTGTTTATGCATCAAGCCCGGCTCTTCGTGGTGGCGATCCGGACCGCCGTCCTGATTTCGCTGGTTATCGGCCTCGCCGTTGCAACCGCCTATTTTCTTAAAAGTAGTACGGAGGTTGAACGCTATGCTCTGGAACGAAATGTAATTGCCGAAGCGCGGCTGGCCCTGATGATGACCAACGCCAAAATGGAACTGTACGCCAACGGCGAGAAGCAGATGCTAGCCGTCCGGGATGTGGCCATCCTTACTGAAGAAGACGCAGTCGAGGCAACCCGCAAAATGAAGAACGGGGGGCTGTTCGGGCTGCTGACATCGATTGGCGTGGTATTCCTCTTGTCGATGGTCTGGTGGAGCTATGGTAGGACGAAAATGGAGGATAAGCGCTTGCGCGGCGCACAGCTAGTCGATGGACCAGAACTGCGCCAGCTGATGGAAGCTCGCGACGACTGCAGTCCTTATTTACTAGCCGGCGTACCAA
>JAQGMD010000182.1 GCA_028292565.1 Burkholderia sp.
CCACTTCCCCACCCCGTGAGCGACGAGTGATTCGACGATCGGCGCCGATACCGTCTGCTCCATGGGTTCTTCACAGAAATAACTCCGCATACAGGCAGGCGGTCGGCCCGGCGCGGCCGGTTGCGCGCCGAGTCCACTCGTTTCAGGGTTTGAGGTCGATCTTGCCTTCGTTCGCCAGCTTCACCCAACGTTGGGTCTGATTGTTCAGGTAATCGCTGTACTCGCTCGGGGTCATGGTGCCCGGCTCAGCACCGAGATGGTTGAAGCGTTTGCGCACGTCCGGAGATTTCATTCCGTCAAGCAGCGCAGCAGAGAGCCGGTTAATCACCGCTGCAGGTGTGCCAGCAGGTGCCACGATGCCGAAAGTCGCCATGATGTCGGTTTCCGGCAAGCCGGCTTCTGCCAGCGTCGGCAGGTCTGCCGCGCTGGGCCAGCGTGCGAGCGAAGTGACGGCCAGTGCCTTGACTTTGCCGGCTTCGCTGTTGGCCTTTGCGCTCACCAGGCTGTCGAACATGACGGGTACGCGCCCTGCCATCAAGTCTACCTGGGCCGCTGCGGTGCCCTTGTACGGCACATGGATCATGGAGGTGCCGACCGCATTCGAGAACAGGACGCCAGCGAGGTGGCTCACAGTGCCTTGTCCCGCCGACGCATAGCTCATACCGTCCTTCTGGACGCGCAGGTAGGCGGCCAGTTCCTTGGCCGTCTTCACAGGCACGGAAGGGTGCACCACGAGCACGTTAGGCGTCGCTGAGATCAGCGCAACGGGCACAAAGCGTTTGGTGATGAACTTGTCGGTCTCGCGGTTGACCGCCGGATTGACAATGTCGGCCGTGACGTTGACGAGCAAGGTATGGCCGTCCGGCTTGGCGGCGGCTACGGTGGTTGCTGCGATGGCACCACTGGCGCCGGCACGGTTGTCCACGACAACGCTGGTGCCCAGCTTATTGGTGAGGATTTCGGCCGCTATACGGGCCGAGATGTCGGCTGGGCCGCCCGGCGCAAAGCCGACTACGAGCTTGATGGGTTCCGTAGGGAAGGTCTGAGCAGACGCGCCGCCTACGCACAGAGCCAAAGCGAGCGATACAGGGGACAGGATCCGTTTGAGCAGCATGATGGGTTCTCTTTCGAAGTTTGAATGGATAGAAGTTACGGTCATCGAGCGTTCAGAGCTGTTAGGACGTACGGTGGCGCAGCACCTTGGGTTGCAAATTCGCGCAGGCTGGCCCGCTACATTGGCGCGAATTTGGTTGCTAAGCCGCGAATGGCGTCCTCGACGTCATCGAGGGGGATATGAATTCGCATGGAGTGTCTCCTGGGTTCGTGCGAGAAATTTTGCTCAGCTACGCGCGGTCAGCAGAATGGCCGTCAGCCGTTCGGGCTCGTCGATCATGATGTTGTGGCCGCACGAGAACTCATGGGTACGCCACGCAGGATCCCTCTTGGCGCGTTCGTAGGCAGCGTCGAAATTGGCTTGTTTGAAGACTGGCGCCCTGATGTAGGTCTTGAGGGGCACGCGGTTCAACGCGCCGCTGAGCTTGATGGGTTGGCGTGCAACGCCAATCGGTTGGGGCGTCATCATCCGATCGACCCATTTCCGGTCCTCTTGGCGCTGCACCTGGAAGTACTCCGCCTTGGGAACCGGTCGCGACGTCTCACCCCGCGCTACCGCATCGTCCATCAACTTGCGCACGGTCGGCGAGAGCAGGTCCATGCCGGACTGACCGTTCTCCGGCAGGAATGCGTCGAGGTAAACGACCGACGACACCTTATCCGCGATTTGTTCGAGCGCACCGGTCACGGGCCAACCGCCGTAGGAGTGGGCCACCAGCACCACATTGTTCAACTGCTCCCAATGGAACAGATTGACGATGTCTTGGATGTGGGTGTCCAGCGTGACGAGGCCACTGATCAAGTGGGACCGATCGGCTAGGCCGGTCAGCGATGGCGCGTGCACTGTGTGGCCTTCCTTTTGAAGGCGCTGCTTAACCCGCGACCAGCACCAGCCACCGTGGTAGCCACCATGAATGAGAACGTAGGTGGAGTTAGCTTTGCTACTGCTGCCGCTGCTGGGCGGTGCGCTGGCACAGCCGGTCATGCTGGCAACAGGGATCGCTGCCGTGGCGAGGGAGGCGGTTAAAAGCGTCCTTCTGTTGACTATCACGGTGCTGGTCTCCTGTTTTTGGTTGTGGCCGCTGCGGGATGCCTCTTGTGGCCTTGCAAGGGAGCGAAAGGAAGATTCAGGGCTTGTTGAAGAAGGCAAAGGCACGATCGCGTGGTGCCTCCCACTCAAGATCAAACCCGACCACGCTTTTTGTCCATGTGCGTTGGCTGTCGATGACCTTCTTGAAAAATGGGTCGGAGGACAAATCTTCAATGACCTTTTCCCACGCCTCCAGTTGCGCGTCTAGTACGCTTTCCGGCGCTTGAACAACTGTAATGTTGTCAACTACTTTAAGTTGTTCCAAGTCCCGTGGGTAGTACACCATCTGCTTGTACAGCATCGAAGAAGACGCAGCATCAGCTGCGATTTCAAGAAGACGCTTCACTTCATCGCCGAGCTGATCAAGCTTTGACTTGTTATAGATGATTTCGAAGCATTCACAAACTTGGTGATAACCTTGAACAACGTATATGGGTGCAGCCTTTGACAAACCAACTTGCCGATCAATCGTCGGGTTCAAGTATTCAGCAGCATCCACACGACCGCTCGCCAATGCTTCTGCGGTTTCGTTTCCAGGAATAAGAACTGGCTCCATGCCCATAACACGGGAAACATCAGCGGAAAGGCCGCCCGTCCGGAATTTCAAACCTTTCAGATCATCTGGAGAATTGATCGGCTTTTTAAACCAGCCCAGCGGTTGAGTGGGCATTGGCCCGACCAAGTAACCCGTGATATTTTGGCCGTGCACCTTCTGCACAAGTTCGTCATATAGCGCTTGACCGCCACCATAACGCATCCAACCGAGCATCTGTACGGAGTTCCAGCCAAATGACGGTGGAGTAGTGAACAGGGCATAGGCCTTGTCCTTACTATACTGGTTAGACGCCACGCCATGGGCAGCATCCAGAGCGCCAGATGCCACCGCGGCTTGAAGATCGCCACCACGGCTCACCACTGCCCCCCGCGGCAGCATTTCCAAACGTACTCGCCCTGCCGCAATCGTGTTGACTATATTGACGTAATCCAAAGCAAACTCGTGCAGCACGGAGTCCTCGCTCCAAACCGCTTGGAGTTTCAGCGTCACGTTTTGAGCCTTCGCCAAAGATGGCATCGTGACGGTTGCGGCCGCACCTGCAAGTGGGGCCAAATCGGTTTGTTGCATCTGAAGCCCCTCTTTGGCTGACGCTTCAGTATGAGCGCTTTGTATGTCGGACATGTAGTTTCTCCAGTATTTCCTGAATGAGTTCGCTCATCGAGCTAGCCATTCCCAGTCGCCTCTTTTCCCAAGTTACACCCGGTACAGTCGCGACCCTTATGTTCAATCGCTTTTGGGCAGATCGGCGATGTGGACACCGGCATCGATCGCAGCGCACTTGAGCTGCTCGTCCGCTACAGTCTTCTGCGCCATTGCAAGAACCTCCTGCGCCCGTGCGACCGGGATAAAGCACACCCCCGTGTCGTCCGCGAACACAATGTCACCGCAGGTCACGCGCACGCCGGCAATGTCGACGTCGCCATTGATCTCCACGGTCTCAATGCGCCACTTGCCAGTGCGCGGCGTGATCTCTGACGCCCATACCGGAAAATCCACTGAGCGTGAATGTGCGACGTCGCGCACGCCACCCATCACGATTGCGCCCACCTCGCCATGGCGCTTGCCCAACTGCGCGGAAATACCGCCCATATTGGAGATCCCCTCTACTCCCTGGATCACGAGTACGTCATCGGGCTGTGCAAGGTTATGAGCCTCGAACTCGGCCATTTTGTTTACAACGGCACGCGCGCCCTCGTACTCATGGCCACGCTGCACGGCATTGCGAACCGTGAGCGCCGTCCCCACGATTACCTTGCCCGTTAGCGTGGGAGCCAGCGTTGACGCTGAAATCACGCCGGGAATGCCCAGACGGTCCATCACATCGGAAATGACACCGCTCGCGTCGCCCAGGGCGCGGTAGGCTGCCAGCAATGTCGCATCGGCGCGGGGAACGGACAAATGGCGAATGCGGGCGGGGTCGATCTTTCCGGTCAGTCGCTTGGCTTGATTCATAAAACTTCACTCTTTCTTTGTTGTGGGGACTGTGCGAATTCTCGATCATGGTCAGGAGAGGCTCAAACGATTTAAACTACCATTCAGTTGAGTTTTCCAGAATCGAGTCCCCTATGAGCCTGCCCCCACTGAATGCCGTTCGCGCTTTCGAAGCCGTGGGGCGC
>JAQGMD010000204.1 GCA_028292565.1 Burkholderia sp.
CGTCACTTCCGATGCGAACGAACTGAGCTGATCCACCATCACGTTGTTGGTGTCCTTCAGCTCGAGGATTTCGCCCTTCACATGCACGGTAATTTTCTTGGACAAGTCGCCGCGCGCAACCGCCGTCGTCACAGCAGCGATGTTCCGCACTTGGCCGGTCAGGTTCGACGCCATGAAGTTCACGTTGTCGGTGAGGTCTTTCCAGGTGCCGCCCACGCCCGGGACATACGCCTGGCCGCCCAGCTTTCCTTCGGTACCCACCTCACGCGCCACCCGCGTGACTTCCGATGCAAACGAACTCAGCTGATCCACCATCACATTGATGGTGTTCTTCAGCTCGAGGATTTCGCCTTTGACGTCGACCGTAATTTTTTTCGACAGGTCGCCATTCGCCACCGCCGTCGTCACGTCGGCAATATTGCTTACCTGGCCGGTGAGGTTGCCGGCCATCGAGTTCACCGAGTCGGTCAGGTCTTTCCATGTGCCGGCCACGCCAGGCACATTTGCCTGCCCACCCAGGCGGCCCTCGGTACCCACTTCGCGCGCCACCCGCGTCACTTCGGAGGCAAAGGAATTCAACTGGTCCACCATCACGTTGATGGTGTTCTTCAACTCCAGGATTTCGCCCTTGACGTCGACCGTGATTTTTTTGGAGAGGTCGCCATTGGCCACGGCTGTCGTCACATCAGCGATGTTACGGACCTGGCCAGTGAGGTTGCCGGCCATCGAATTTACCGAGTCGGTCAGGTCTTTCCAGGTGCCGGCAACGCCTTTCACCTGTGCTTGGCCGCCGAGTTTTCCTTCTGTGCCGACCTCGCGCGCCACCCGCGTCACCTCCGACGCGAATGAGCTGAGCTGATCCACCATGACATTGATGGTGTCCTTGAGTTGCAGGATTTCGCCCTTGACGTCGACCGTGATTTTCTTCGACAGATCGCCGTTCGCCACTGCGGTGGTGACCTCGGCGATGTTACGAACCTGACCGGTCAGGTTGGACGCCATGAAATTCACGTTATCGGTCAGGTCTTTCCAGGTGCCGCCGACGCCGGGCACATAGGCCTGGCCGCCGAGGCGGCCTTCGGTGCCGACCTCGCGCGCGACACGCGTCACTTCCGAAGCGAATGCGCGCAACTGGTCCACCATCGTATTGATGGTGTCCTTGAGTTGCAGGATCTCGCCGCGCACATCCACCGTGATCTTTCTCGAAAGATCACCGTTGGCCACCGCAGTCGTCACATCGGCGATGTTACGCACCTGCGACGTCAGGTTGCCCGCCATTGAGTTCACCGAGTCCGTCAGGTCTTTCCAGGTGCCGGCCACGCCTTTAACTTGCGCTTGCCCGCCGAGGATCCCTTCGGTGCCGACCTCACGTGCTACCCGCGTGACCTCCGATGCGAACGAGCTCAATTGATCAACCATGGTGTTCGCCGTGGTGGCAGCACGCAGGAACTGTCCTTTCAGCGGACGACCGTCCACCTCGAGGGACATGGTTTGCGACAGGTCGCCCTTGGCCACCGCGCCGATCACGCGCGCCATCTCAGTCGTAGGCCGAACCAGGTCCTCGATCAATGTATTGACCGATTTCACCATGGTCGACCAGCCGCCCGACACATTCGGGACGGAGGCGCGTTGGGCCAGCCGGCCTTCACGTCCTACGACACGACTGACGTTGGTGATGCCCTCGGCCACCTGCTCGTTGGTTTCAATGATGTCGTTGAGCGTGTCTGCGATTTTCCCAGCCAGGCCAGTCCAGTCCGATGGCATGCGGGTAGAGAAGTCGCCCTTCTTGAGCGCTTTCAGCGTGGCAAGCAGAACCTTGACGTCGAGTTCATCAGCCAGATCGGCTCTCTTGTCCATGGCGGGTGTTCCTTTTTAATTTCCGGGAGGGACCGGAGCGTTCTATCGGTCAGGCGTTATTGAACTGCATGAGATGGCTGTTCATCAGTTCGTCGGCCGGCAGGGGCTTGCTGTAGTAATAGCCCTGGTGTTCGTCGCATCCGAGTTCACGGAGTATGGTCAGTTGCTCGCGGGTTTCCACACCTTCGGCAACGACGCGCAGGGCCAACGCGCGCGCCATATTCACGATGGCAGCCACGATGGCGTTGTCGCCGAGGTCCTTGCCGAGGTCGCGTACAAACGATTGATCGATTTTCAGGATGTCGATGGGGAGCGCTTTGAGGACCGAAAGTGATGAATAACCGGTGCCGAAATCATCGATCGCAATCGTGATGCCGCTTTCGCTGATTTCGCGGAGCACGGAAGTTGCCTTTTCCACATCGCGTATCAGCAGCGATTCCGTGATCTCCAGCTGCAGGCTGGAGGGCGGGACATCGTACTTGCGCAGCGCGCGATAGATGACCTCCGGCAGGTCCGCATAGATTTGCGGAATGGCGATATTGACCGCGATCGGCATATTCGGGAAGATCTGGTCAGAATCCTGCCAACTGCGCGCTTGCGCACAGGCTGCTGAAATCACCCATTCACCGATAGGAACGACCTGCCCGGTGTCGGTGGCCGCCTGCATGAACTGGCCGCCGCTCAGCAGGCCCAGGCGTGGATGATGCCAGCGCAACAGCGCTTCGACGCCGGCCACACGTCCCGACGTCGCATCCACCTTGGGCTGGTAATACAGTTCGAACTCGTCGTTCTCGAGCGCGTGCTGCAATTCCTGCTCGAGCTGCGACCGCTCGATGAGGCGGGCGTTCAGCTCTTCGTGGAAAAACTGCACGCTGCCGCGGCGTTCCTGCTTCGCATGGTACATCGCGAGATCGGCGCTTCTCATGAGCGTATGCGTGGTGGCGCCGTCCTGCGGAAACAGGCTTATGCCAATGCTGACCGACGTCTTGACATTCTGCGGTCCGACATTGAAGGGAAGCCCGGTTGCCTTGACGATTTTCCGTGCCACTTCGGCGGCCGCCGTGTAGCAGGGAAGCCCTTCCATCAGGACCACGAATTCATCGCCGCCCAGCCTCGCGACGATGTCGGAGCCGCGCACTGCAGCACTGATGCGGTCGGCCACCAGGCGCAGCAATTCGTCGCCGGCGTCATGGCCGAGTGTGTCGTTGATAGCCTTGAAGCGATCCATATCGAGGAACAGGAGCGCAAGCTGCTCGCCGTGGCGCGCAGCGCGGACCATCGCGTGTTCGAGGTGCTCCGTCAGCGAGCGGCGATTCAACAGGCCTGTCAGAGGGTCCTTGGTCGCAAGTTCATGCGCGCGTTCCTCGGCTTGCCTGCGCTCGATGATTTCCGCCTGCAGCGCTATGTTGATCCGTTTCAGGTCTTCCATTTGCTGTAACTGCATATCCCGGTTAAGCATGGCAAGCTCTTCTTTCTGGAATTGCAGTTGCAAATTCTTTCTTGCCAGCTCGATGAATACCGATATCTTGCTTTGCAGTATCTGCGGGATGACCGGACTGATCAGGTAATCCACCGCACCATGCTGATACCCTTTGAGCCGATTCATCTCATCCGCGTAATGTGCTGTGACGAAAATGATGGGTACGGACGCCGAGCGCGGATGGGAATGAATCGTTTCCGCAGTCTCAAATCCATCCATACCCGGCATGCTGACGTCCAGAAGGATGACTGCGAACTGGTTATCCAGCACCTGGCGCAAAGCCTCGGAGCCGGAAATTGCAGTAATCAGGTCGTATTGATCGGACTCAGGCCCGCTGTTGAGGAGCGTCTTCAGTGCGAGAAGACTGGCGGGGTGGTCGTTTACGAGAAGTACTTTAGGCTTAAGCAATTTTTTGGTCTTTCATCCATGGCATTGAACGCCCGCATGCGATGCACATCGACACGGCGGATAACGCCATAGCGTTGCTGTCTTCGCAAGTAAAGGGGCAACCAGATATTCGGTCGGGGTCGCGCGGCGGTGCATGCGTTGGGTGTGCTCGTGACACATACCCGTTCTCCTGGTGCGTATGTCGCTCAACTCCGGGTGGCAAATGCGGCCAGATCAGCCCCGGCGCGTGATAGTCCGACATCTTTCTGTGGAGCTACAAACTAAGCCTGCGGTTCGCGAAGTTCGGGGTTAGAAAGATGAAGCACCTCAATGTTCCCCCAGCTCATGAAAAAGAATACTGAAGAGGATCAAACATTTCTTCATTGGAATATCTTTTTCGCGTGCGCCGCGCGCGTCACAAAAAATGGACGAAAAAAAGGCAGGACCACCTGCCTTCTTTTGCTGTGAAGAAAAATCTATTTGCCCGATGTGACGTTTCGTGACCTTGCGTCAGCCTTGTCTTCTTTTGCTTCGGCGTTCGCCTGCACTCTATCGGACTTTGCCTCGGCCTTCGTTTTTGATGCTTTCGCATCCGCTTTTGCCTTTTTCTTTGCTGCTTTCGCTTCCGCTTTTGCCGCCTTCTCATTTGCCGCGGCTGCCTTCCTCTCCGCCTTCGCGTCCGCCTTGGCAGCGGCCTTATCATTGGTCGTCACTGTTGTAGTGGAAGAGCCAGAGGGAGTGGTGGCACTCTGTGCAAATGCAGAGGTGGCAAACAGGCCTGCTACTAACACCGCCAAGACCTTATTCATATAAAGACCTTTCAGGTTGGGAGGACGAAAAAACCGATGGAATTTGAGTCTAGGATGCAATTGAGAAGCAGAAATTGACGAAAGATAAAAGAATGTTTTATGGCCGCAAGCCGTCGGCGGAAAATCTTCCTGACCTCAATTGATTCATCTCAAAGCCGGGGAAGGGTGGCGACTTAATCTGAACCGACGCATTTCTCCCAACGCTGGAACACGAAATGCATTCCCCGGCCTATCCAACCAGCTGATCAGGAGAACCATCATGCCAATTAGTGAATGCAGCAACATAGGCGTGGTTTGCTGCGAAGCCGACGCAACCATCCCTGAGGTCGCCGCTTTGATGCGCAAGCATCATGTGGGCGACGTCATCGTGATCGAGAAATCACCCTCCGACCGGGTTCCGATCGGAATCGTTACGGACCGTGACATCATCATGGAAACCGTGGCACTAGACGTCGATCCGGATGTATTTACGGCGGGCGACATTATGACCGCCCCCATCGTCACTGTCCGGGAGGACGAGGGGCTGATCGAAACCCTGCGCCTGATGCGCAATAACAAGGTGCGCCGGATGCCCGTGGTCACGCCCGCCGGCACCTTGTACGGTATCGTCACCGCCGACGACATTATCAATCTGCTGGCCATGGAACTGTCGATGATGACCGCCGCGATAGTCGAGCAGCCACTGAAAGAGGGCCGGTTGCGGAAGTAGGACGGCCACACCGTGCATGGCTGCTGTTCCCGACGCGCAAATTGAATTGATCCGGTCGCTCTCCGCGGTTCTGGAAGAGCAGGGCCATCAGTTCCAGTTGTTTGAAACCCACCTGTCATGGGTGCTGGTTACAGGTGATTTTGCATACAAGGTCAAGAAGGCCGTCAGGTTCGATTTTGTCGACTATTCGACGTTGGCTGCTCGCCACCTGTATTGTTGCGAAGAGTTGCGGCTGAACCGTCGTATCGCCCCGCAACTGTATATGGACCTGGTGACTATTTCCGGCGCGCCTCATCGCCCGATCGTCGGCGGACCGGGCCCCGCGATTGAATATGCGGTCCGGATGCGCTCGTTTTCCCAGCAATCGCTATGGAGTCGCCGGGTTGAAAGCGGCCTCGTACAAGGTGAGGAAGGCAATGCACTCGCGCTGAAGATCGCCGGCTTTCATCAGGCAGCGAGTATCGCGCCGCTCGAGAGCGACTGGGGCAGTGATGCGACATTGCGTGCCGTGGCGATCGCCAACTTCGCCGCGCTCCGCGCCTTCATTGACGATCCCGGATCAGCAAGAGATGTGGCAGGGCTGTGGGACTGGCTCACTGACCAGCACGATAAGTTGCGAACCACACTCGAAGAACGAAAAGCGCGCGGCTTCATCCGCGAGTGTCATGGCGATCTTCATCTCGGAAACATACTGACATGGGACGGCGAGGTAACCGCGTTCGATTGCATTGAATTCAACGAGAGCTTGCGTTGGATTGACGTCATGAATGACATCGCCTTCCTTTACATGGACCTGCGATTTCACAAGCGGCGCGATTTGGCAATGCGCGTACTCAACCGATATCTTGCCGCCACCGGCGATTATGAAGGGGTAGCGGTGTTGGGCTACTACGAAATTCAACGTGCAGTGACGCGCTGCAAAGTTGCGCTCCTCAGGATTCGGGGATCAGGCACAGAGCCAACCGATACTCGCGAGGCAATGGACTATCTCGCCTACGCAGTCGACGGCATCAGTGTACGAAAAGCCGCGATCATGATTACGCATGGTTATTCCGGATCCGGTAAATCTTTTTTTTCAACGAGGGCGATGGAAGTGACCGGCGCAATTCAACTACGGTCAGACATCGAGCGCAAGAGAATCACACGGACGGCCGACCTTTATAGCGCGCACTCCACCCGGCAAACCTATCAGCGATTGTGCGATCTGGCCGGGCGCCTCGTGCGCTCGGGTTGGCCGGTCATAGTGGATGCCGCGTTTCTGAAGAGTGAACAACGCCGTCAGTTCGAAAAACTGGCCGGCGATCTCGGCGTGCCATTTTTCATCTTCGACATCCGCGCACGCGAAACTGTTATCAATCGCCGCATCGCCGCGCGCGAAAAGGAAGGGCACGATCCATCGGATGCCGGAGTGGATGTTCTCGCACGGCAGCTAAAGGATAGCGAACCACTTGTCGCAGACGAGATAGCGCACATCATTCCGGTCGATCTGGAATCCGAGCCTGAGGCCGCGCAAATCTGTCGCATTTGTGAACCCGTGCTTAAAGTTCTTTGCAGCTAGCTATATTCATCGCACGCGCGTCGGATTGCGAATGCGAGCGGCAGATCCATCGTCGCGATGTGATCGACCAGCCATGCGCACAAGGAGACGACCACCACGCGGCCAAACTCGACATCGCCTTCCATGACCTTGCTGTGTGTATGGTGCAAGGCACTCAGGATGACCGAATGTTCCTCCCGGTGGGAGAGTGTTTGCGGATAGTCGATCCTGTCCATCCACTCGTCCTCAGTAAAGAAGTCGTGCTCCAGGTCGACAATCATGGTCTCGAAGTGGGTCCGGAATGCTGGTTCCGGGAGCGCACCCAATCCAGACAAATCGCCGAAAAGAACGTGGTGGGAACGATCCATCGCCGGCACGTCAAGTGCCATTTCATTTGACCAGCTTGTCTGCTTCATTGAATGTCCTGCGCCGGCAGGAGGCCGGGACAAGACGTTCCATCTTGGTGTCTCCCTCGCGCGTCACTTTGACAGGCGTCAAGCGCACAGGGATTCGCCGGTTGTGTTCACCGGTTGGGTTCACCTTATTCGCGCAGGACTCAGGGCGGCCGGGAGCACCCCGAAGTCGGTGATCCGCGACGGTGCGGGCATGCCCCTGAGCAGTGCTGCGTAGAGTTCACCGGCAGCCGCCGAAGATTGAATGCCGTAACCGCCTTGCCCCGCGGCCCAGAAAAAACCAGGCACGTCCGCATCGAAACCACCGACAACGCTGCCGTCGCCGACAAACGAGCGCAATCCCGCCCAGACATGCCGCGGACGCCGGATCGTTAAAGTGGTCATGGTTTCTATACGGTCGATTGCCAATGCGATGTCCAGTTCTTCCGCCTGGACATCGTGCGGCGCTACCGGATCGGCGTTCGCCGGTGAGCCTAGCAGCAAACCGGCATCCGGCTTCACGTAATAGGATTCGTCGACACCGATGAACATCGGCCAGCGGGAAATGTCGACCCCGTCGGGCGGGGCGAAAGTGAAAGCAGAGCGGCGCATCGGCACCAGCCCTGTCGGCTTAGCTCCGGCGAGCAAGCCGATAAGGTCGCACCAGGCGCCCGCGGCGTTAATCACAACCGGTGCTTCATACATGCGGCCGCTGGCGGTTACACGCCAGACATCACCGTGATATTCCATGGCGGTTACTTCGGCACCGCAGGAAATCATGCCACCCGCGGCTCTGACACCGCGCAAATATCCCTGATGCAGGGCATGTACATCGATATCGGCGGCATCCGGTTCGTACACTGCACCAAGCACCCGGTCGCGGCGCAGCACGGGCACCAATGCGCAAGCGCCAGCGGCATCCAGCCGTCTTGCGTCGTCGGACACGGACTGCACGATCGCGTGCTGCTGCTCAAGCAAGTCTTGCTGACCGGTGCCGGCCACCATCATCGCCCCGCGCGGCGACAGGATAGGGTGGTCGGTGAAGCCGGCGGGTGGCACTTCGAAAAACGCCCGGCTGGCGCAGGTCAGTGCACGCACCTGGGGCGGGCCGTAGCTTTCCATGAAGAGCGCGGCCGAGCGGCCGGTGCTGTGATAACCGGGCTGCGATTCGCGTTCCAGCAAAGTAATCTTTGCATGCGGCGCCAGCCAGTAGCCGATGGACGCTCCCGCGATGCCCGCGCCGATGATCAGATAGTCGGTTTGCACTTCCGTTGGTCCTCCGGTTTTCCTGAAAAGCATACTCGCAAACCTGTTTTGTCGCACCCGCCGCGGGACCTTGGTGAACTCCCGCGGGCATGCCTTGCCTAATATTCAGAAGTTCCCACCGGCGGCTTTTCCGTCCGCCTTCCCATAGGATTCCCATGAAGTACAAGGATTACTACCAGGCCTTGGGCGTCGAACGCGATGCGTCGCCGGACGAGATCAAGAAAGCGTATCGCAAGCTTGCTCATCAGTATCACCCGGACGTATCCAAGGATCCGAAGGCTGAAGAGAAATTCAAGGAAGTTGCGGAAGCGTACGGGACGTTGAAGGATGCCGACAAACGGCGGGAGTACGACAACCTTGGCCGCCGCCCCGCCGGCGAAAGTTTTACGCCGCCGCCAGACTGGCAACAGCACTTCGGCGGGGGCGACCAGTCCTATTTTGACGACATGGACCTGGCCGATATCCTGTCTGCATTCACCGGCGCGCGTCGCGCCGGCGGGGGGGGCGACAGGGCGCGTGGACGGGAGAATTTCCCGATGCCGGGCCAGGACTTCGAGGTGACCGTTCCCGTCCGGCTTGAACAGGTCTATCGCGGGGACGATGTTGACGTCAATGTCGAGGTCCCCGAGTACGACGAAAATGGTTTTGCCCACCGGGTGCCGCGCACTTACCGGGTGCACGTTCCGAATGGCGCAACCGACGGGCAACGGCTGCGCCTGCCCGGCAAAGGCGGCCCGGGCCGCAATCGCGGCAAGCCTGGAGATTTGTATGTCAGGCTCGCGCTGCAGCCACATCCGCTGTTCCGGGTCGAGGGCCACGACCTATATCTTGATTTACCGCTGGCTCCCTGGGAAGGCGTGCTCGGCGCCAAGGTCCTGATCCCGACATTGGGCGGGCCGGTTGAGCTCACCATCAAGCCGGGCACCAGTACCGGGCAACGCTTGCGCCTTGGCAAGCGCGGGCTGCCGAAACCGGACGGAACCGCCGGAGATCTCTATGCGGTGGTGCAGATAGAGGTGCCTAAGACCGTCAGCGTACGCGAGCGCGCGTTGTACGAAGAGCTCGCCGCAGTTTCACACTTCAATCCGCGCAAGCACTTTCAGGTTGGAGCGCCAACATGATAGTCCAAGTCACCGATGCGATCTGGCTGGATGATTCCGAGGTCTGCACGGCCGAGCAACTGGCCGAAGTGTCCGGCCTCTCGACCGGGGAGATTGATGACCTGATTCAAAACGGCGTCATCATTCCGATCGACGAAACAGCGGAACCCAAATCTTTTCCCCTGCATGACATGGTTACCGTGAGAACCGCACGCAGGTTGCGCGACGATTTCGAACTCGACGCGCACGGCGTAGCGCTGGCGCTTACCTTGCTGGGTCATATTGACCATCTCGAAGGCCAACTGCAGGCCGTACGAGCGCGGCTGATACGCGCCATCGGAGGGCGGACACAGCTCTGACCGGTGCGGCGCTGCCGTCATAACACTATTTCCGGTACCATCCTGTACGGCGGCTTGCCCGCCCATAGAACAAAAACGATCCTCAGGAGGCCGGGATGAAAGTTGCAATTGTGGGCGCCGGCATAGGCGGCCTGACGCTGGCATTAATGCTTCATGAACGCGGCATCGACGTTGAAGTATTCGAGGCGGTAAGCGAGATCAGGCCGTTGGGTGTGGGCATCAACCTGCTGCCGCACGCCAGCCAACAACTCTGTCTGCTGGGCCTGGAGGAGTGTCTCGCGCAGGAGGGCATAGAAACATCGACCCTGGCGTACTTCAACAAGTTTGGCCAGGAAATCTGGCGCGAGCCGCGCGGACGCGCCGCCGGTTACGCCTGGCCGCAATTCTCGATCCATAGAGGCCAGCTGCAAATGACGTTGCTCGAGAAGGCGATCGAGCGCCTCGGGCGCGGCAAGATCCACGCGGGCCATTCTTTCCACTCGTTTCTGCAAGTCGCCGACAAGGTCATTTCGACTTTCTCGCGCCGCAATGATGGCGACGTCGTCACAATCGAATCGGATATCCTGGTTGGCGCGGACGGCATCCATTCATCCGTACGCAAATTCTTGTACCCCAGCGGCGACCTTCCGCGTTTCTCGGGCCGCATGCTATGGCGCGCCATAACGGCAGCTGAGCCCTACATGGACGGGCGCGGCATGTTCATGGCCGGCTACCAGGACCAGAAGTTCGTCGCTTATCCCATCTCCGAAACCAGCCGCAAGCAAGGACGCTCCGTGATCAATTGGATCGCGGAATTGCGGGTGCCGGATGGCGAGTTGCCCAGCACCGACTGGAATCGCCAGGTCGACAAGACGGTATTCAGCGAGGCCTTTGCGCGATGGAAGTGGGACTGGATCGACATCCCGGCCCTGATCGACGGCGCTGAAGCCATCTACGAATTCCCGCTTGTCGACCGTGATCCCTTGCCGCGCTGGACTTTTGAACGCGTGACGCTGTTGGGTGACGCCGCCCATCCGATGTACCCGATCGGATCGAACGGCAGTGCACAGGCGATCCTGGATGCCCGTTACCTGAGTGACTGTCTTGTGAGCGAGTCAAATATTTCGTACGCGCTGCGCGAGTACGAGGCGGAAAGACTGCCACGCACAACAGGAATAGTTCTGCGCAACCGTATGAATGGGCCGGAACAGGTGATGCAAATGGCCGAAGAACGCGCGCCGAACGGTTTCACCAACATCGAGAAGGTGATCCCGAGGCAGAAGCTGGAAGAAATCTCCTTGCGCTACAAGCGTCTGGCGGGCTTTGACAAAGACGCCTTACGAACCTGAAACCGCCCCGGGGCCAACCCGAAGCAGGATCTTCCCGACGGCATGGCCGCTTTCGCTCAATTCGTGGGCAGCCCTGGCTTCATGCAACGGAAATTCCTCGCCTATCATGACCTTGAGCACGCCGTTGTCCACCAGTTCCGCGATCTTCCTCAAGCGGGCGCCATCGGACCTCCCCTGGACCGCCTTGGCCGTGACACCGTGATGTTTGGCGACTTCCTCGTCGACCGGCCCTGTCAGTGACAAGAGAATGCCGCCTTTGCGTACCAGCTTGAAAGAGTTGGTTTGGGTCTCGCCGCCTATAGCATCGAGCACCACATCCACCTCTTTTACGCGCGCGCTGAAGTCTTCCGTGCGGTAATCGATGACTTCATCAGCACCCAACGATTTCACCATGTCCGTGTTGGAGCCCGAGGTGGTGGCTATGACTTTCGCCTTCCAGTACTTGGCGAGCTGCACGGCAAACATGCCTACGCCGCCCGACGCCGCATGAATCAATATCGTCTGGCCCGGTTTGATCCGCGCATCATCAAACAGCGCCGTCCACGCAGTTGTCGCGGCAAGCGGAATGCCAGCGGCCTCAGCCAGCGTAATACTCTTGGGCGCCAGCGCAACCATTCCGGCGCGCACGCCAGTATTTTCGGCATACGCGCCGAGGCGCAATATCTCGGTCTTCGCATACACCGCGTCGCCGAACGCGAATTGAGTCACCTTGTCCCCGACGCGCAGTATGGTGCCCGCGACGTCCATGCCGAGAGTCAATGGCAGCGAATATGGGATGATGGTTTTCAACTGACCCTGCCGGATCTTCCAGTCTATCGGATTGACGCCGGCCGCCACCACGGTGAGGATCACGTCTTCGGGATGCATGATCGGTGGGGGGGCTTCTTCGTACTGAAGTACGCTGGGGTCCCCATATTGATGAATCCGAACCGCTTTCATCGGATGCTCCTCGGAACATCGCCAGGGGCGAATTTCAGGTGGGTGTTCAATACGACCAGTGCGTCCCGCTATAGTTCGCCGCCCGCCGCGCCCCATACTTGCGTTACGAATCCGAATGGCTGCGCTTCGAAAATCGAGTCCAGTCGCCAGATCACGCGTTGCCGGGAAACAGAAAGTGTCCATGCCTGGCTGACAGTCGGCGAACTGGCCGCGAATGCGGTGTGGCTCAGTACTGCCGCACAGCCTGCGGGCTGAATGTCGCGCACCGATTCGTAACGGATCATCTCGATGCCGGCGGTACGCGCATTTCGCGCCAGCTGCTGGGAATGCGAATAATCGAAAAGGTCGGTCCACAGCTTGCGCTGCCTCGAAAGCGGCGGCTTCTGCAAGTCGATGGAAAGCGCGCGAACCGGCGTCGTGAACGCGGTTTGCTGCATAGGCCCGATAGACTTCAGCCCGGGACTGTCCATCAACTGGTGCCATCGCCAGTAGCCGAGCTCCGCACACGCGGTGCGTTGCAGTTCTGCGCCGTAGAACACGCCCGGATCGGCCGGTCCGCGAAAACGTGAGCCGGACGGGAGTGGAGGGTAGCGAAAGGGTGTAAAGAGGAGCCAGTGCGGCGCGTCCTGCCCTTCGGGGACCGCCGGTTTGGAGTCGTCGAGCAGGCGTTCGAGCAGCGCTTGTTCGTCCAGGGTGTCGACCAATACCATCGTCGAAACGCGGTGCTGCGCCTCCACCGCCCGCCACAAATCGAGTGAAACAGTTTCGGTCTTAAACTCGCCCACGGCGCGCATCCAGATAGCGCAGGACGCGAACCAGCCCCTCGGTGGATTCAATCAGTTCGGCCGGACCACCGTTCAGCGCGGTGTTATGTCCTGCTAACCATTGCTGTGCGCTGTCGCCATAGCCGAGAATCGCGTCAATGGAGCGAAAAAGCCGGACGAAGAGGAGGCCGAATTCGCACTCCTTGCGCCGCTCCGGGCTGAGCAGGTAATTGCCCGCGTAAATGCGCGAAACGGTTGCCGCACCGACCTGCTGCTCGCACGACGGCCTTGGTCAGAGTCGCTGCTGCGGTGGGATCGTGTATCTGCGTATGACCAGCAGCGTTCATGGTTGGCCCCGTTCCCATAGAAATTCAATACCGTTCGTTACCATTGCCACGCCCTAGAGGGGACCGATCGTCATCACATTTTGAAAAAAATAGCGGTTTAGCCATTAAATAATTGCTTTCTGCCATTATTTTCCTCTATGCAAGGACTATAATACTCAGTCATAAAACGATGATTTCTTTCGGTTTCGCAGTTAGGGCGACATTCCTGACCGCAGATAAAAAAACAAGGGCGGAGATGACCGGGGGCTAGCGCGAGTTCGATCGCCCCGGCGCACGCCCATTATGGATCCTGGCGTAGCGCTCTAAAAAATGCACCCATCCGAAATAGACAATGCTCCGGATATCCGCAGCCGCCTTTCGGCAGCGCGGCTACCGGCAATGCCGCAGATACTTCTGCAGTTGCTCGAGCATTGTCAGGCGGACGAGATGAGCATGGCCGAAGTGGCCGAGCTGGTGGACAAAGATGTGGCGCTGACCGCGAAAATCTTTGACCTCGCCAACAGCGGCTCGTCGTATCACCGCACCAACCAGCCGGCGAATCTCGAACTGGCATTAATGGCACTTGGCGCAGATATGGTCAGGACCTTGCTGATCAGGGAATCCATCGCACAGGTTTTCGACAACGCCTCGCATTCAAACGAGCTCGACCTTCGCGGTTTCTGGAAACACTCCCTGATGGCGGCGGTAGTGGGGCAGATGGTCGCCGCGAAGATGGGGTATCCCCATACCGAAGAGGCATACCTTGCGGGGTTGCTTCACGATGTCGGACGCCTCGCGTTGCTGATGACGGTGCCCAGGGAAGAGGCCGCCAATATTCCCGCCGGGGATGATGAAGACATTTGCGCGGTCGAGCGACGCACACTGCATATCACGCATCCGCAGGCAGGGGCTTGCCTGGTAGGGCGCTGGGAGCTGGACTCCTTTCTCGCCGACAGCGTTCTCTATCACCATGAATCGATAGACCGCCTCGAGAGATCACATCCACTTATCCGTATCGGATTCGTCGCACACCAGCTCTCCGGCGAGGAGCTCGATGACGGGACACTTGAAACGCTGGGTACCCTGTGTGGTATCGGTGCCGGAGTGCTGGGCCTGATTCGGGGCAGGGCGGAAGTGCGCGTAGAAAAGGCGGCTGCGCGGCTCGGCATCGACCTGACCGGCACAGAAAAGATGCCAGGCCCAATGATGCGCTCCGGACATGCCCCCGACCCTGCCAGGGAGCGGCTTAGCGCCAAGGTCCGCGACTTGGTTGTGGCGGCTGAAGCGGGGCGCTCTTTTGCCCGGCAACAGGGGGAGTCGAAGCTACTCGAAACGGTTACACAGTCAGCACTGCTGCTGTTTGACTTCGAAGATGCGGCGCTTTTTCTGATTGACGAAAAGACGCAGGCGCTGATCGGAGCGCCGGTAGGCCCGCACCGGCGCCGCCTCGCTGAGTTTTCCATACCGTTGAACAGCGGTGGCTCCATCGCCACTGCAGCACAACAGGGACGACTTACCTACATCAGTCACGACGGCAATGCCATGGGCGTGGCCGAGGAGCAATTGCTGCGCATACTCGGCACCGAGCACCTGGTCTGCGCGCCGCTGGTCGTGACACGGCGCTGCCACGGCGTTGTCATCGGAGCCGCCTCATCGTCGCAACTACCCGCGCTGCGGCAACGCGAAGGCTTTCTCCAGTCCTTCGGCACACAAGTCGCGACCGCACTCAAGTCCGCCTCGATCCGACGTGATGAAACAGGCAAGGAAGTCGCCGCGCTCCGGGAAAAATACCGGGAAGCTGCGCGCAGTGCGGCTCACGAGGTCAATAATCCGCTTTCCATCATCAAGAACTACCTGAGCGTACTCGATCGCAAGCTGGCACGGCAGGAGCCTGTCAGCGCCGAAATATCCATACTCAACGAAGAGATTACCCGGGTCGGCCAGATCATCAACCGTCTTGGCGACCTGCAGCCGGCGGTGCGCGAAGGGTCCGCCGAAGTCAATCGTATCGTGAACGAGGTAGCACGCCTGTTCAGGGACACGGAGTACGCTGCTCCTTCCGTGAAGATCACTGCACGCACGCTGGACCGGCCGCTGCCGATAGATGGCGACCCCGATATCCTCAAACAGATCCTGGTGAACCTGATGAAAAATGCGGTCGAAGCATTGGTCGGCGGCGGTGACATCGGAATAGGTACAAATGGCCTCGTGAACCGGGACGGGCAGCTGTATGTGGAGTTGTGGGTCAAGGACACGGGGCCCGGGATACACCCGGATCTCATGGCGAATCTGTTTTTTCCGACACGAAGTTCGAAGGGAGAAGGACATCGCGGAATAGGCCTGAGTATCGTGCATGGCCTGGTTAAACAACTGCAAGGGTTTGTTACCTGCCGCAGTGATAACAGCGGCACGACCTTTGAGATATTGCTGCCTGCCGGAGTCGCCCTGACGCCGGCGACACGCGCATTTCAAGAAACCCTCTGAGGTAAAGATGAACCTAATAAACCCTCGCGATTTCGCTGCCATGCATGTTGCATTAGCCAGTATTGACGCGCCCCCACGCTTCGAAGAAGAAAAAATTCCGCGTCTCCTGTTGGTGGACGATGAGCCGAGGCTGCTTTCCAGCCTGCGCGAACTCCTCAGCGAAACCGGCTACACCCTGGTCACCGCAACCTGCGGCAGGGAAGCCATGCAGGAGTTGAACAAGCTCCAGTTCGACGTGGTCCTCCTCGATTTGCGATTGCCCGACTACAGCGGCCATCAAATTATGGATTTCATCGCTGCCAAGGGAATCGACGCCAGCGTCATCATATTGAGCGGCGACACCGACATTGATGCCGCGATTGGTTCGTTGCAACGTGGTGCCTACGGTTATTTGCGCAAGCCTTATCCACGGGAAGAACTGCTCAAAACCGTGGAAAACGCGCTGCACAAGCGGAAATTGGAAGAGGAGAACCGCCGCATTTCATGGCGCCTCGAGTGCTCGGAAAGGCTATACCGCTACCTCGTCGACAGTTCGCCCGACATCATCTACACCCTGAATCCCGATGGGCGCTTCACTTTCGTCAACGATCGGGTTCAGCAATTGCTTGGAGTGTCGCGCGAAGACCTGATCGGCCAGCACTACTCCATGCTCGTACATGACGAAGACCTGGAACGGGCACATTATGTGTTCATCGAACGCAGGGTCGGCGAGCGCGCTTCGCGCAATGTGGAACTGCGCCTGAAAGGGCGTAACGCCCTTGACAAGGAGCGAACCTTCGACAATACACTGACCACGATTTCCTTTAATTCGATGGGAATGTATTCAGAAGGCCAGGGAATGCGGACCAAGGAATTCTTCGGCACCTATGGCATCGCGCGGGACATTACCGAACGCAAGCGCGCAGAGGAATTGATTTCGTACCAGGCGTATCACGATATTCTGACCGACCTGCCGAACCGCACATTGTTCAGGGACAGGCTTGAGCTGTCCCTGATTCAAGCCAAGCGGAACAACTCCGAACTTGCCGTCATGTTCGTCGATCTCGATCGCTTCAAACTGGTCAACGATACGCTTGGCCACATCAAGGGTGACAAATTGCTGCAGCAGGTGTCGGGCAGACTGAAAGATAGCCTGCGCCGCGGTGATACGCTGGCACGCCTGGGGGGCGACGAGTTCACTCTGCTCATCCCGGATCTGCGGGACAGGCAGGATGCTGGCGTCATCGCCGAGAAATTCCTGAAATGCCTGCAAGAGCCATTCATATTGGACGGCCACGAGGTGCATGTGTCCGCCAGTATTGGCATTGCGGTCTATCCTTCCGATGGCGAAACCATCGACGATCTGATCCGCCACGCCGACATCGCCATGTATCAGGTCAAGGCGCTCGGAAAAGATGGCCACAGTTTCTACAATGACTCGATGTTGGATGCTTCCTATCAGAAGATCACGCTTGAGCAAAGTCTGCGAAAAGCACTCGCACAGAGCGAGCTCGAAATGTACTACCAACCCCAGGTCGACGTGACAAGCGGACGGATCGTCGGCGCGGAGGCGCTGATGAGATGGAACCATCCAGAGCGCGGTTTGCTCTCAGCCGGAGAATTTCTTCCCTTTGCAGAAGAAAACGGCCTGATCATCCCGATCAGCGACTGGATGCTCGATGCAATATGTCAGGACATGCTCAAGTGGAATGCCACGGGCGCCAATCCGGTCCGCATGTCGTTTAACGTTTCACCCCACTATCTCGACCGCGGCGACTTCTTTAAAAAGCTGAGTGATGCACTGAATCACTATGAGCTTTCGCCGTCGCAGTTCGAGGTCGAGATTACGGAAAACATTTGCATACGCAATCCGCAGCACGCGATTGATCAGCTCAACAAGCTTTGCCAAATCGGCGTCACCGTCGCCATGGACGACTTCGGCACAGGCTACTCATCCCTGGCTTACCTGCATCGTTTCCCAATTCAGACGATCAAGATCGATCAATCCTTCATCAAGGAAATCCACCACGAAAACGGCCATTTCCCTGTCGTCCTGGCGATCATCTGGATCGCGCGCGGCCTCGGCCTGAACTTGGTCGCCGAAGGCGTCGAGGCTATATCCCAGGCACGTTACCTTGAGCAGGCGGGTTGTACAACCATGCAAGGCTATCTCTTCCATAAGCCGCTTGCACAGAGCGAGTTCATAAAGTGTCTCGGTTCGCCCGGCCTGTAGCACGCCCGACATGCAGTACGCCCGACGTGCAGTACGCCTGGCAGTAGGTCCTTCCGGGGCAATACCGTGCAGGGAACAACGAGGGCGCGGTGGGTACTGCGATGCATCCACCACGCGCCCCGGGTTTCCCGCTTCAGCCCCGGTCGGACCGGCTTACTTCGTTACCGCAGCCTCAGTTTGCGCTTCCACGGATGATGCGGTCGTGACACCATATCCGCCACCGCCTGGCGTTTCGATCACGAATACATCCCCCGCATCCACGTCGATACTCGACACAAAGCTGAGCTCTTCCGTTCGGCCGTCCTTCCGAATCACATAGTTCCGGCCGCACTTGCCCGGCTCGCCTCCGGCGGCGCCAAATGGCGGCACAATGCGATTGTTAGACAGGATCGATGCGGTCATTTTTTCAAGGAAGCGGACTTTCCGGATACCTCCATTGCCGCCATTCCATTGACCGCGACCGCCAGAGCCCGGGTTGATCTCGTAGCTTTCGAGCCGCACCGGATAGCGCCATTCCAGGATCTCGGGATCGGTCAGGCGCGAATTCGTCATATGCGTCTGCACCAGGTCGGTACCAGGGAAGCCCTTGCCTGCGCCCGATCCACCGGAGATAGTCTCGTAATACTGATGTTCGTCATTACCGAATGTGAAATTGTTCATGGTTCCCGGGGCGGAAGCGAGCACGCCCAAAGCGCCGTACAACGCATTCGTGATGCAACTGGACGTTTCGACATTTCCCGACACGACCGCAGCCGGATAATGCGGATTAAGCATCGAACCTTCCGGGATGATGATATTCAGCGGTTTAAGGCAACCTCCATTCAGCGGGATTTCATCATCAACCAATGTGCGGAACACATATAGAACTGCCGCCATGCAGATCGCGCTTGGTGCATTGAAGTTGTTATTCAACTGTGGCGAGGTGCCGGTGAAGTCTATATCCGCCGTACGCTTCGCATGATCCACTCGTATCGCGACCTTGATGACGGCACCATTGTCCAGTTTGTATTCGTAGCTGCTGTCCTTCAAAGCAGTAATCACGCGACGCACCGCTTCTTCAGCGTTGTCCTGTACGTGCTTCATATAAGCGAGAACAACTTCCATCCCGAAGTGATCCACCATCTTCAGCAATTCTTCCACACCTTTTTGATTGGCGGCGACTTGCGCTTGCAGGTCGGCGAGGTTCTGCTTGATGTTGCGGGCAGGGTATTTTCCGGAAGAGAGCAGGGCGATGGTTTCCGCCTCGAGGAAGCGTCCGCCCCTTACCAATTGGAAGTTATTGATCAGCACGCCTTCTTCTTCCACCACTGTGCTGTCAGCTGGCATAGAACCCGGCGTGATACCACCGATATCCGCATGATGGCCACGTGACGCGACATAGAACAAGACCCTCTTACTACTCTGCTCAAATGCCGGCGTAATCACCGTCACGTCCGGCAGGTGAGTGCCCCCGTGATACGGATCGTTCAGCATGAATACATCACCTGGCTGCATCCTGCCGGCGTTTTCGCGAATGATGGTCTTTATGCTTTCGCCCATCGAGCCCAGGTGCACGGGAATATGCGGCGCATTGGCAATCAGGTTGCCATCGGCATCGAACAAAGCGCACGAAAAATCGAGACGCTCCTTGATGTTGACTGAGAACGCCGTATTCTGCAGACGCAGCCCCATCTGTTCCGCGATGCTCATGAACAGGTTATTGAACACCTCGAGCATCACCGGATCAGCATCAGTGCCGATCGCCTTCCGCTGTTGGCGAGCTTCCACCCGCGTCAGCACAAGGTGATCCAGCTTAGTTACTTCCGCGGCCCAACCCGGTTCAACGATATTGGTCGCGTTCTGTTCAGCGATGATCGCCGGACCGTGAATCACATCCCCAGGACGGGTGTCATCGCGACGATAGAGCGCGGTATCGTGCCACTTGCCGCCGGAGAATAACTGCACCACTTCCGCAGCTTGCAGCGGCCCGGACCGCGGTGGCAATTCATCAAGATTCACCGACGCGTCTTCCGAGCGGCCAACCGCCTCAACCGAAATCGCCTCAATTACGAGCTCCTTGTCCGGCATCAGGAACGAGTAACGCTTCTTGTATGCCACTTCGAACTGCGCGGTCATGTTCTCAATCGAATCGCAAGGCACAACGATTACCGAATCGGTCCCTTCATAGCGCAGATGCACGCGCTCGAGCACCGAGATGCACTCGTCCTGCACGCCTTGCGATACCAGATCCTGGCGAGCTTCAGCAGCAAGGTCGAGCAGCTTGGTCTTGAGCGGCTCCATGGCCGATGGGGAGAGCCCGATTTCCATTCCTTGCTCTCGCATGGCAGTCTGGTCAGCAAGCCCCATCCCGTATGCCGACAGAACGCCGGCAAACGGATGTGCGAAAACGCGAGTCATGCCCAAGGCATCCGCGACGAGGCACGCGTGCTGACCGCCGGCGCCACCAAAAGTGGTAAGCGTGTAATCAGTGACATCATGACCACGCTGGACAGAAATGAACTTGATCGCATTGGCCATGTTGCCAACGGCGATTTCAATGAATCCTTCGGCCACTTCCTCAGGGGTGCGGCGATTGCCGGTGGCCCGATATATCTCATCGGCGAGGGCGGTGAATTTTTGCACCACGATGTCGCGGTCAAGGGTTTGATCGGCATGTGGCCCAAACACAGCCGGAAAGTATTTCGGCTGGATCTTCCCAAGCATTACGTTACAGTCGGTCACGGCGAGATTGCCGCCACGGCGATAGCTTGCAGGCCCCGGATTAGCGCCTGCGCTGTCCGGTCCGACACGGAAACGCGTTCCATCAAAATTCAGGATCGAGCCGCCGCCAGCAGCTACCGTGTGTATGCTCATCATCGGCGCGCGCATCCGGACACCGGCCACCTGGGTCTCGAATTCGCGCTCGAATTCGCCGGCATAGTGCGACACGTCAGTGGAGGTCCCACCCATGTCGAATCCGATGATCTTGTCGAACCCGGCCGTTTTGGCGGTGCGCACCATTCCGACAATCCCACCCGCGGGGCCGGACAAGATCGAATCCTTTCCCTGGAAACGGTGCGCGTCTGTCAGTCCGCCGTTGCTTTGCATGAATAGCAACCGGACCCCGTCCATTTGGCTCGCGACCTGATCAACATAGCGGCGCAATATCGGCGAAAGGTATGCATCCACGACCGTAGTGTCGCCACGCGATACCAGTTTCATCATCGGGCTTACTTTGTTCGATACTGAAACCTGCGCAAAGCCGACGTCTTTCGCGATACGTCCGATTGCATCCTCGTGTTGATTGTAGCGGTGACCGTGCATCAGCACGACGGCCAACGCGCGGAATCCTTGTGCGTAAAGCGCGACCAATTCGCGCCGGACGTGGACTTCATCAAGCGGTTTGATGACTTCGCCATCGGCGCCGATGCGCTCATCGACTTCCACCACTTTTTCATAGAGCAGTTCGGGCAGGACGATATGGCGATCGAATAGTCGTGGGCGGTTCTGATAAGCGATCCGTAGTGCGTCACGAAACCCCTTGGTAATCAGCAGAACGGTCGGATCACCTTTGCGCTCTAGCAGTGCATTCGTGGCTACCGTGGTCCCCATCTTTACCGCTTCCACAACATCAGGGGAAATGGAATCCGTCGGCTTCAGCCCCAACAACCGTTTGATCCCGGCGACGGCCGCATCCTTGTACTGCTCGGGATTCTCGGACAGCAGTTTGTGGGTAATCAGTTTTCCGTCAGGGCGGCGCGCCACGATATCGGTAAATGTACCCCCGCGGTCAATCCAGAATTGCCAGCGTTTATCCGGTTCAGGCTGTAATGTTTTCTGTTGCACCATGGTGTATGTACCTTTCTTAACGAGACGAGGCCGCGTGCACGGCTGTGATCATAAATCCTAATAATGTACGCAGGAACTGCGCGCGTTTCTTTCAAAACGGTATCACTCAAGGCGAGAACGTTACGCCACGGCGTCATTGGAGCCGGTTCGTTTCCATCTGCGGGACGGCCTGATATGGCAGTACCGGACGCAACGGCGCCACAACTGCATTACCGCGTCGTCGTAGCAGCCATGAGTATCGATATGGACGTTCTGCATCCAGCCGTCTCCGCTTGTCAGACAAAACCTTCGCCGCGCCAAAATTTCACTTGAATTGCCGAGAAGTATTGCCTATTGTAGACATACTATCGATGAAACACAAAGTATTTTATTGACATTTTATCGACGTAACATTTACTATTTAACAAAATAAAACTGGAGGTGACGATGAACATGGGACTCGCCAAAACGGGCCCGGCGCTCCGCACATTGCGCCGGGCTTTATCCCTGCACGCGGCCAAGCTGACAACGAATCCGTCGTCGCCATGGCACATGTCGCCGATTACCCTCCTCAAAAAGTCCATAGCATTTGCCGGGTGAATCCGGAGCCGGTATTTCGAACAATGTAGGGAAGCAGGTAGTTCAAGGCTCTCTGTCCGTATCAAGGAGGAGAGGAGATCTAAGGTGGCAGTACTCAATAAGGAGCATCTCACTATGTTTAGCAAAGTAGTCAGGCGAATCGCGCAGGTCGGACTTGCACTGTCGTTTAGTGTGTCCGCCTATGCACAGGAAGAGATCAAGATCGGCGCGATCTATCCGCTCACTGGCGCCGCTGCATCGAGCGGCGCAGAACTGAAAAATGCACTGGAACTGGCGGCCGATATTATCAACAACGGCGCCAAAGGCATTCCAAACCTGCCGTTCTCAGCCGGCGGCGGCTTGCCCAACCTGAAGGGCGCGAAGATCAAGCTGGTGTTTGCCGACCACCAGGGCAACCCGCAGGTCGGCGCCAGCGAAGCGGAACGGCTGATCACCCAGGAAAAAGTGGTCGCAGTGATCGGCGCGTACTTCAGTAACGTCACGGCGACTTCCAGCCAGGTGGCGGAACGCTACAAGGTGCCCTATCTGAATCCCGAGTCTTCGTCGGCTACGCTGACGCAGCGCAATTTCAAATGGTTCTTCCGCACCACCGCGCACGACGATCTGTTCGTACAAAACTTCTTCGAGTTCTTCAAGGAGCTGGAAGCCAAGAAGGGCATCAAGGTGAAACAGCTTGGCGCTTTCAACGAAAATACCTTGTGGGGTAATGAAACAACTAAGCTCGAGACCAAGCTTGCGCAGGAAAAGGGCTACAACCTTGTGAAGTCGGTCACCTATCCCGCCAAGACCACCCAACTGACTTCCGAAGTGCAGCAGCTCAAGGCGGCCAATCCGCAGGTGGTGATGCAGTCGTCGTACCTGGGTGACGCGATCCTGTCGATGAAGACCTATAAGGAACTCGGCTTCTCTCCCGATATGATCCTTGCCAATAACGCCGGCTTCACCGATACCGAGTTCATCCGGACCCTTGGTAAAGATGCCGACTATGTGATCACACGCGAGGTGTGGTCGCTTGACTTGGCCACGAGAAACCCATTGATCAAGCAGGTCAATGATCGGTACAACAGCCGCTATAAAGCCAACTTCACCGGCAATTCTTCGCGCACCTTCACCGGTTTGATGACGCTCGCCGATGCAATCAACCGTGCCGGCTCGACCGAGCCGGAAGCGATCCGCAAGGCGCTGGCGGAAACCAACATCCCTGGCGACAAGATCATCATGCCGTGGAAGGGTATCAAGTTCGATGCGGCCGGCCAGAACATGT
>JAQGMD010000223.1 GCA_028292565.1 Burkholderia sp.
ACTTCCAATCGGAGAACGGGCTGATCGGAACCGGTCCGATTCCTGAAGAAGGCATGGCGGAGCGCTACCTCACCGACGCCGCCGGCCAGCCCGTCAGTGCGTTGCCGGGCGCAGCCACTTTTGACAGCGCCATGTCATTCGGCCTGATCCGTGGAGGACACCTCGACATCACGGTGCTCGGCGGCCTGCAGGTTGACGAGGCCGGCCATCTGGCGAACTGGATGATCCCCGGCAAAATGGTTCCCGGCATGGGCGGCGCGATGGACCTCGTGACCGGCGCAAAGCGCGTCATCGTCGCCATGCAGCATACCGCCAAGGGCAAGCCCAAGGTCGTCAAACAATGTTCGTTGCCGCTGACGTCACTGCGCCAGATCGACTTGCTGGTGACGGAGTTGGCGGTCATCTCGTTCACGCAAGGCCACGCGGCGTTGCTGGAAACCGCGCCGGGTGTATCGGTGCAGGACGTGCTTGCGGCCACCGAGGCCACGCTTGCCGTGCCGGACCAGGTTCCCCACATGAACATCGAAGGAGTTTCGTCATGACACTCGACAGTACCGATAGTCCGCGCCCGCTATTGAAAGGCAAGAAGGCGCTGGTTGCCGGTATCGCCAACGAGCACTCGATCGCCTATGGATGCGCCAAGGCGTTTCGTGAGCTCGACGCGGACCTGGCCATCACCTACGCTACCGAGAAAACCAAAACCTATGTCGAGCCGCTGGCCCGCGAACTCCAGGCGCCGATTTTCATGCCGCTCGATGTCACGAAACAAAGCGACGTCGACGCGGTCTTCGCGCAGATCGAAAAGGAATGGGGACGACTCGACATCTTCGTGCACTCGATCGCCTGGGCGCCGAAGGAAGACCTGCAAGGCGGCCTGATCGACTGTTCCGCCGAGGGCTTCTCCAGGGCGATGGACATTTCCTGCCATTCCTTCGTGCGCATGGCGCGCCTTGCCGCGCCGCTGATGAAGGACGGTGGCGCCATGTTCACGATGAGCTACTACGGCGCCAACAAGGTGGTTCCGAATTACAACGTGATGGGGCCGGTGAAAGCGGCGCTGGAAGCGTGCGTGCGTTATCTCGCCTACGAACTCGGGCCCAGGCATATCCGGGTGCACGCCATATCGCCGGGGCCGCTGAAGACGCGCGCCGCCTCCGGCCTCAAGGACTTCGACCTGATGCTGGTTGAAGCGGCGCAGCGCGCGCCGCTCGGAGAGCTGGTCGACATCATGGACGTCGGTTTCACTTGCGCGTTTCTCGCCACGCCGTATGCACGGCGGCTTTCGGGAGAGACCTTGTATGTCGATGGCGGCGTGAACATCATGGCCTGAAGGAGAAAACGTCATGGCTGACTTATTGCTGGGAAATGTGGAAACCGGAACGTCCGATGAAGAGATCAAGGCATTCCTGGTCAAGTACGGATTTCCGCCATTCGATGCAATCGAACATATGCCCGGAGACGGTTCCCGCCCCGCGGTGCTGCTTACCTTCAAGGACGCGGCGCCGGAGACCCTGCGCAGCCTGCAGCCGCGAATCCAGAACATTTTCTGGCACAACCGAAAGATCAGCGCGGTGATCATGGACGAACGATACAGTTGAAGCAACCTACAGGCATAGTCATATGGGCATCCTCAGCTGGCTGCTGCACACCGATAACCCGGCCGACACACAGAACACGCAGCGCATCAGCGAGACCGTGGAGCGCGTCATGAGACTGCATCCGCACCTGCGGCTGGCGCGGCACTATCAGGCGCGCCTCGCGCCCGCGGTTGCGACATCGCTCAAGTATGTCGGCGAGCTGGTCGATTCCGTGCCTGCGCCGCGTGAAGCCAGTGCGGCCGCCTGGGCCTCCGATCCCTACGTACACGCATTCTTCGCAGCGGCTGACGATGTCGCCCGGGTGATCAGCCGCTCAGCGGATCTGCGCGCGCATTTCGAACGCAACGGGGATTTGCCGGAGGCTTATGCGGTGCTGGGTATGGAAATGACCGAACGCCACATCCTTGGCGTCGGGCTGGAGGGCGAAACCCTGCGCCGCGATGTTCCGCAAACAACGGTCAGCTTCAGCGATCACCAGGTCAGGCTGTGCGGGCGCACTGACGCTGAACTCAGGATCGAGATCGTGCAGCGCCTGCTGGACCAGCTCGCGCTTGAAGGGCTGGCGAGGATCGCCGCGGACAAGTCGCGCCGCGACATGCTCGAGTGGGAGCGCGCGCTGCTCAAGACGCGACTGCAATTGCTGGAGCGTCAGGGCGCCGGCATCCGCGCGATGCTCGGCAGCGACGCCGCGGCGGACTCGGGTGAGCTGGGGCGACTGGAGACGCAGATTGAAGAGAACGAGCGCAACCTGGAGAGCCTCGGACTGCGGGATGATGCGCTGGACCGCGCGCTGGACCGTGTCCGCGAGGTGTTCGCGGAACCGGGACAGCATATCTACGTGTCAATCAAACGGCTGCGGCTGGACCGGATGAACGTGGTCGTGGAAGAGAACCGTACGCAAGCCGGCGAGGAATTCGAGTTTCATATTGCCCGCATTCCCGCTACTCCGCCGCGCATGCGCGCATTCTCGCTGGTGCGCTTCGCGCGGGCCGACATGTTGCCCGCGAAGAGCATGCTTGATGAAGCCGCGCGGCTGTTGTCCTCGGGGCTCATGTCCTGATGATGGGGAGCGCGTGGCATTGCTGAACAACCTATTAGAGGAGCTCAATCATGGAACTTACCATCATCGGCGTGTACGACGATCTGGCACATGCGCGGAGTGCGAAGAATGACCTCCTCACTTCCGGTTTTCCGCGTAGCCACGTGCAACTGAACCCCGACCATGATCTCCCCGCAACGAGGGGCCCGTCTGTGCAGAAAGACAAGAACGCTACGGTCAATGCCAGCGTCGGCAATTTTTTCCGATCGCTGTTCAGCATGGACGACAAAAGCACGTACAGCCACGTCTATGCGGAAGCGGTCAGGCGCGGCAGCTATGTCCTGACTGTCGATGTCGACAGTGACGAGCTGCGCGTCCGGGCGGAGGGGATTATGGGTCGTTACGGCCCGGTGGATATTGACGAACGTTCTGAGGACTGGATCAGGCATGGCTGGCTCGGACACGACCCGCAGGCGGCCGGGCACGCTGCGGAGAAAGCAGGAAACCCGCCGAACGCCGGTACGGTCCGCGCATTTCCGCGCCGGAAAAAAAACGGTGGGCCAGACTGAAATCTACTGCCCGGCGTCACGGCCCGGAGTAGCAAGACAGCCTCTAGTCGGAACAAAATTTTTCTCCTGCTGGCCTGTTTGCGGCGCGCATGCATCGCACGACCACTTAACTCGTTGACCGTACGCCCCCGACAGGGACCGTTTCCTTCTCATGGGGCAAAGGCTCGCCGATCGCCCAGTCCCGCAACACGGTATTGGCGACTGCCAGCAAGGTCGGCCCGATGAACACGCCGAGAAATCCGAACGCCACAGCGCCGCCCAGCACGCCGAGAATGATGAGGATGAATGGCACATGGCTGCTCTTGCCGATCAACACCGGCTTGAGCACGTTATCCGTTACGAGGCCCACCACGATCGTCCATACGGCGAGAAAGATTGCCCAGCCCGCGTGACCGTTTTGTGCAAGCCAGATTGCACCCGGTATCACGATGATGAGCGGGCCGCCGGGTATCACTGCCAGGAAGAAGGTGACAAGCGCAAGCAGAACCGGCGAGGGCAAGCCTGCGATCCAGTAGCCCACGCCGCACAATACCGCCTGTACGAGGGACGTCCCGAGAATCCCGTAGACAACGCCTTTCACCGTGCCCCCCACCAGTGCCAGCAGGTGGGGACCGCGCTCGCCGGCGATGCGCCTCATCCCTGCGAGCAGCCCTGCGGCCGCGTTCTCGCCGCTCAGATAGAAGAAAGATGCGAACAGGACGCTGAGCGCAAGCAGGCCGAGACCATGCATCATCTCCAGCGCCGCTGCGATTCCCGTCTTGGCCAACAAGCCCGCAAGTTCCCGTAGTCGCGCCACCATCTCCGGGTTCTGCGCGCCGATTTCCGCCCAGGCTTTTGCAGCGCGCGGCCCCAGTAGGGGCAGACGGACAAGCCATTCGGGCAACGGCGGCATGCCCTCGGCAAAGCGCCGCTGTACCAAGGCGACGAGTTCGTCGACATGCGCGGCAAACGTGACGCCGGCGTAAAAGATCGGGCCGAGCAGCAGGCAAAGGATCAGCAAAACCATCAGCAGGGCGGCCCAGCCTCGCCGTCCACCCAGTGCGGCCGTCAGGCGCTTATAGGGGCCCCATGTGCTGTAGGTGAGGATCCCGCCCCATAGCAGCGCGGTGATGAAGGGCGCAACCACGAGCAGCGCCCCGCCGATCAGCACGACCAGGGCGAGGATGCCAACCAGTTGTTCCATCAGACGGTCGAATCTCATGCTGCATCCTCTTGAACTAGCCGGTGACCACAATCAAACACATATTTTGTGTACAGGCGACGTCGCGGCCTATTGGACCTTGGCCCAACACCGATGGGGCAGCGAACCGGCGCTGCCCGGCCGGAAGAGCTCATTGGACCAAAGTCTCATTGTGAGCCGGCCGGGCAGGGCCAAGACTGAAGCGCATCGCGGCTGATGCAATGTCGCTGGGATACCGTTTGTCCTGGAGTGAAGGATGAATATACGCGCAGGCAAAACCGGCCTTTCGTTTGTTTCCATGCTGACGGGCGCGCTTCTCGCGAGCATGGCGGCGCCGTCACGCGGGCAGGATGCAGGCGACGGCAAGTGGCAGTACGAAATCACGCCCTACCTGTGGGCAGCGGGAATCAGCGGCGATATCGGCCTGGGTCCGATATCGACCCACGCCTCCGCCAGTTTTTCCGACATCCTGGAGCGGCTCGACTTCGGCGCGATGGGCGCATTTGAAGCGAGGAAAGACCGGTGGGGTGTGCTGTTCGACGGCATGTATATCAAGCTGTCCAATTCAGAGGACATTGCACGCGGCCGGGTGAGGGTAAAGGTCACCCAGCAGCAGTATTCGTTTGCCGGCACCTGGCGTGCAACGCAGGGAACCACACCGGTCGACCTGATCGCGGGGATGCGTTACAACTCCATCGAGCCGCGCCTGGAAACCCGGAGAGATACCCGGTCGGACACCAAGGACACATGGGACCCGTTCATCGGCGCGCGCATCCAGGTTCCGGTCTCACAACAATGGACGCTGGTGGGATATGCGGATGTGGGCCAGTTCGACGGCGACCCGGCGTGGCAGGTGCTGGCCGGTGCGAATTACGCATTCAACGATAAGGTGACCGGAAAGCTCGGCTACCGCCGCTACGCAGTGGATTACGACAAGAACAATTTCAAGTACGACTCGGCGATGCACGGAGTCTATGTGGGTGTGGGCTTTCGTTTCTGAAGCTGTTAACGGGACGGCAGGGGAGGGCAGGCTGAATGCATAAAATACTCGGTGCATGCGCCTTTCGATTTGATGGTTGTCCTCCCTCAAACAGGATACGTGCGTACGGATGTTGCCTGATTCCTGTGTCTAGAATGCGTTAGGCACCGCGCAGGGATAAGTTGGGCAATTTGGCGGCCGTCGCGGG
>JAQGMD010000277.1 GCA_028292565.1 Burkholderia sp.
TGACTCCTCCTCACGCCTTGCACCGCATCCCGCGACGGCCGCCAAATTGCCCAACTTATTCCTGCGCGGCGCCTAACGCTCGAGCAGTTGTTCGAGGGTTTCAGGTGCGGCAGAGATCGGCCAACAGCCGCCATTGCAATTCCAATCGCAAAGCGGACATTCAACTTCGCACGTTTCATAGGGATGCATGTGGGCGTGTCCGTCTTTCACAGAGTTTTAGGTTATGCAATGGCTCCGTCATTAATCTCGTGACGACCTTGTCACACTGGTATACAGTCTTGCTCCAAGGAAACTAAAAGCATCGTAGTGAAACGCCTAGCCGCGAGGCACGGATCAGGAAAGCAGCTTCGTGGGAACCTTCAAAGACATCGCGCATTGGCGCACCCGGGTGTTTTCGTCCTTGCTCTCCGTTATGGCGATGCTGGGAACGTTCGCGGCCGTACCCAGTATGGCGCTGGCCTCGATCGAGGGCTTGTGGGCGGTCGTCGCCATGGACGCGGTAACGCTGACATCGCTGCTCGCGCTCTGGCACTTCAAGCGCGTGCCGTACCGGATACGGGTGCTGGGTTTCCTCGCGATCCTGTACCTCATCGGCATTGGCCTGATGCTGACCATCGGCCCAGTCAGCCAGATCTACCTGATCGCCCCGCCGATGCTCGCGGTGGTGTTGTTGGGCATCTGGCCGGCGCTTGCCGCGCTGGGCTTCAGCGCGCTAGCCATCCTGGGCCTCAGCCTGACGGGCCACGCCAAGCTGTACGTGACCGGAATGCCCGAATATGAGCTGCTTCCGTCGCTGATTGTCACGCTGAACTATTTGTGCATCGGCATCCTCATCACAACGACCTGCGGGTCCCTCCTGAAGTTATTGGCGCGCTCGCTCGACGAACTGCGCACTTTCGCCGACTCGCTCGAACAACGACAGGACGAATTACAGGCGCTGAACGCAGAGTTACGTCTGACCGCAGCGGCGGTGGCGCGCCTGAACGACATGGTCCTGATCGCAAAAGTGGTGGACACCACCGGGGCCGAGCAACCGATCATCTTCGCTAACGATGCCTTCCTGCGCCGTACCGGGTACGAACGCAGGGACGTGATCGGCCGCAGCATGCGCCTGCTGCACGGGGAGGACACCGATCCGGCCGAGGTCGGGCGGGTCACGGCGGCTATGGCGCGCATTGAGACGGTGAAGGCGGAGCTGGTGAATTACACCAAGTCGGGCGAGCCGTACTGGGTCGAGATGGAAATGGTGCCGTTCACCGATGAGGGCGGCAGGAATACGCACTGGGTGGTGGTGGGGCGCGACATCACGGAGCGCAAGAAATCGGCCAAGGACATCCATCGCCTCGCGTTCTTCGACGTACTGACCGGCCTGCCCAACCGCCGTCTGCTGATGGACCGCCTCGCCGCATTGCTCGCACGCGCCCACGCAGGCGACGGCTTCGGCGCGGTGCTGTTCATCGACCTTGATCATTTCAAGTTCGTCAACGACGCGCGCGGCCATGCGACTGGCGACGCAATGCTCAAGAGTGCGGCGCAGCGCCTGTCACGTCTGATGCGCAAGGGCGAGACTGTGGCCCGGCTCGGCGGCGACGAGTTCGTCGTACTGCTGGCGCAACTGGGGCCCGACATCGAGAGCGCCACCGGGGCCGCGCTGACAGTCGCCGAGAAAATCCGCGGTGCACTGCTCCAGGACTTCGAGATCGAGGGCCAATCCTATAACTCATCGGCAAGCATAGGCGTCGCGCTGCTGCCCAAGGCCGGCCAAACCGCGCACGACCTGTTGCGCGAGGCTGACACGGCGATGTACCGCGCCAAGTCCGGGGGGCGCAACGGCGTGGCATTCTTCGAGGCGACGATGCAGGCCGAGGTCGAACGCCGGTTGACGCTCGAGCGCGAGCTGGCCGCCGCGCTCGAGCGCGGCGAGCTGGCCATGCACCTGCAATTGCAGGTTGACCGCGACGAACTGCCGGTCGGTGCCGAGCTGCTGATGCGCTGGCGCCGCGCCGACGGAACCATGGTGCCGCCGGACGTGTTTATTCCGCTTGCCGAAGCGACCGGCCTGATCCTGCCGCTCGGCTACTGGGCCTTGCGCCAGGCCTGCCTGGCCTGGCTGCGGCTGGCGGAGGCCGGCCATCCGCTGCCGCTGTCGGTCAATGTCAGCCCGTCCCAGTTCCGCCAGCCCGACTTCGTCGCGCAAGTGCGCGCAGTGCTCGCCGAAACCGGCGCCCCGGCAAGCGAGCTGATCTTCGAGGTTACCGAGGGCCTGCTGATCGACAATCTCGAGGACACCGTCGCCCGCATGCATGAACTGGCCGCGCTGGGCATACGCTTCTCGATCGACGACTTCGGCACCGGCTATTCGAACCTGGCTTACCTGAAGCGGATGCCGCTGTACGAACTCAAGATCGACAAGAGCTTCATCGGCGATACGCCGGGAGACGCCAACGGGACCGCCATTGTCCAGTCGATCCTGGCGATGGCCGGCCACCTCGGGTTGCGTGTGGTGGCGGAAGGTGTGGAGACTCGCGCGCAGGCGGCGTTCCTGTCGGCCAATGGCAGCTCCGGAATGCAGGGGTACCTGTTCGCGCGACCGATGCCGCTGGCGGACATCATCGCGCTGCTGATTGCGCGGCCGGATACACTGCGGTAGTACTACTGCGTCATTACGCAGGCAACGCAATCGCCATCGTGCAATCGTCCGACGCGATCAAAGTCATCACGGTGCGCACCACCGGTTTTGATGCTGCTTCGACAGGCGGTTCCGCTGCAGTTGAAAATGTCACCCCGGTTGGCGATTCCGGCAAATCCGCTTTCGTCTCGCGCGAAGTGGCCAAGTCCGACCGCCCCGAACTGACCGCCGCCAAAGTCATCGTCTCCGGCGGCCGCGGCATGGGCTCGGGCGACAACTTCAAGATCCTCGAACCGTTGGCCGACCGCCTTGGCGCTGCGATGGGTGCATCGCGCGCGGCAGTCGATGCGGGCTTCGTGCCGAACGACTGGCAGGTCGGTCAGACCGGCAAGATCGTTGCGCCGCAACTGTATATCGCTGTCGGTATTTCCGGCGCGATCCAGCACCTGGCGGGCATGAAGGATTCAAAGACGATCGTTGCGATCAACAAGGACCCGGAAGCGCCGATTTTCTCGGTCGCCGATTACGGCATCGTCGGCGACCTGTTCGAAATCGTGCCGCAGCTGGTCAAAGAACTATTTCTTTAAGTGTGAATCCTGCCACTCTCGAGTGGCTATGGCGGTAGGGCCGCCCCGGTGCGTTAGCCATCGGTAGAGGGACTACGCGTTTATCGTGCAGCGTATAGCTCGGCTGCGTATTCTTTTAGTTCCCGCGTCTCCCTTTCCGCGTCTTCAACGCGGATTCACAGGCGATCCCGTTCGGATGCACATATGCCGGCGCGCCGGTTGGGGTACCTCGTGAGAATGGAGATATAGCGGAGCCAAAAGAATGAATGCCGAGCGATCCGTTACATGTCAGTAGAAGCACTGCGCGTTTTGCGTCCCGCCGCCCGCTTGGCTGCATGTGCTTTCAGTTCGCGCGCGCCCTTTTCTGCCACTTCTGCACGGATTCGTAGGCCATCGCGTTCCGATTCCAAGGAAGCCACACGAATGGCTGCTTCGGTCAATTTCCCCTGGGCGTCCTGGAATTCGCGCGCCGCTCGTTCGGTATTCGCTTTCGCTGCCTGCAACTGCCCTTCCAGCATCCCGACCTGCTGGCGAATATCACCGAGTTGCCGCTGCAGCGCGTGCGTCTCGACGCCGATATTGTTCGTGCATACTGGCGGCCTCGCCCCGCGCTGCGTCGAGTTCCTTTTGCAGCCGGGCTGCAGTACGGCGTTCCCGGTCGACTTCCAGAAGCGCGCGCTTCTCGACTGTCCGGTAGCGTTCCTCGGCAAGCAGCGACTCACTGCGCAGCCTTTCAATTTCCGCCGCGAAGTACTGGCGTGCGCTTTCGGTCGCCTGCCGGTGCACGGCGATGTCCGATTGCGCCTGCGACAGCTGTGCTTCGAGCATTTCTCGCGTCGCGCCGTCGGCCGCCAGTTGCTGCTGCATCGCGCTTACCTGTCCCCGCGCCTGCGCCAGGTCCGACTGTGCCTGATCGTTTGCAGTGCGCAGTGCGTCGCGCTGCGTTTCGGCGTGTGCCAACGCGCTTTTTGCTTCCATCACCGAGGCCCGCGCCTCCGCCTCGTGCTCTCTGAGCGACGCCTTGGCCCGGTCCTGCGCCAGGTCCCACAGTGCCGCCGCCAGTTCGCCGGCGCGCGCCTTGAGCTCTTCAGGCAGGTCGGGGTGCGCGATCCGCACCCGGCTTTTCTCGCGCAGGACGTCCCAGAATTTACCCAGCGCTTCGGCCGGCGTGCTCATGCTGCCCTTTTTCACGTACTGGTACAGCTTGTTCGCGGTCGGCGTGATCCCGTACCCGAAGAACATCACCGTACACACCTCGCGGTACAGCGCCTGTGTGTGCGGGAATTTCTCGCGCAGCGCTTCAACGTCGGCAATGAGCTGTTGTTCAGCGGCGGCGAGCGGATCCATCGGCGTACGTGACGGTCGCGCCATGGGGGAACTGCGAGGTTCGGAACTGATCAGGAGGGGTACGCGGAGAATCCGAAATGGGGGGCGGCAGCAGGAAGGAAGGGCCGTTCCGGAGGGGGCCCGTCGGAGCGCGGCCGTCGCCGTCCTGACAGGAAGGGCGGTCCCTTCACCCCGCACTGGGCAGCCAGCAACACTTCATCGGTAGCGGCGAAATGTGTATAATTTAACAGATTGATACACATGGAGGCTGGAATGCGAACCAACATCGTCATCGACGACAAGCTCATGGACGAGGTCTTGAAAGCTACGGGCCTGCAGACCAAACGTGAAGCGGTCGAATTAGGCCTGAAGACATTGATCAGGATAAAGAAACAAGAAGGAATTAAGGCCTTTCGCGGCCGTTTAAAATGGGATGGTGATCTTGAGTCGATGAGAAGCGAATAATGATCATCGTAGACTCAAGCGTCTGGATCGATTACTTCAATGGCAAGGATACTTCTCAGACGAACAAACTTGACGCTTTACTTGGGATCGAGCCAGTTGCCATCGGTGATCTCATACTAATGGAAGTACTTCAAGGTTTTCGCTCGGACTCGGACTTTCAAAAGGCAAAAGACCTCATGGCTTCCTTGACTATATTCAACATGCTCGGGTCCGAAAATGCCCTAACAGGCGCGGAGAATTTTCGTGCTCTTCGCAAACGAGGTATCACAATACGCAAAACGGCAGACGTCATCATCGCTACCTACTGCATCAAAGGAATGCACTCCCTTCTTTTTGCAGATAAGGATTTCCTGCCCTTCGTCGAACATCTCGGCTTGCGGGCTGTGGGATGCGATACATAACCGGTTCCCCTGAACAGGTAGGATATTGGCCGGCGGGATGCATGGGACGCCGCGTACTAGTCACAGGCAGGCCGGATAGTTCATGCATGCGAACGAGCAGCGTGGGACCGATCGGGGTTTTGCGGTGGCGAATCTTGCTGACATGCGAACGGTCCACGTCCAATGCCGGGCCAGCCGAATCGCTTCGCATGCGTAAATGCGTTTTCAGTGCATTCAGCAGATGACCAGGATTGAAGCCTCCATCCGGCGGCGGCGCAACGGCCACGGTCTGTGTCGCGGAGATCAGTCTGGTCAGTTCATGCGGCCCAATCCGCTAAGGCGTGCGCGATATCAGCGACGCGAAAGCGCATGTCGACGAACTGGAACGGCGCAGCAACGAAGATGCGCTGACCGCACTGCCGAACCGGTACTGGCTGCAGACATACTTGCCACAGGCAATCGCGCGG
>JAQGMD010000315.1 GCA_028292565.1 Burkholderia sp.
TTCCTGTCGTAGAAGGAACGCCGGTGACGTACCGTCCTTGATGCTTTCGTCGTACGTGGTCTTCAGGATAATCAACGTGCCATCGCCTTCGATGCATAAATCCATCGCCACGATTTCGTCGTTGTACCAATAGCGATAGATACAGCCCGCACCACGCCGGCAAAACGCTTCCAGCATCGTCTGGTAAAAACGTCCCTGTGCATTTTCAGGGTGGATCGCCGTTCCCAATTGCGCCTTCCAGCCTGCGCTTTCCAGCTTTCCGTAATCAGCAAGCGCCTGTGCGACATCTTCCGGAGCAGTGCAAAGCTGAAGCCGCGTGACCACGCCTTCCTTTTCCAGCTTGTTGCGCTGCTTCTTCATGTTTTGCCGCAGATTCTTGCCGCGCGCGTTCCAGTAATCGTCGAAGCTACCCTGCAGAGTCACCCGGGCGGTTTGTATGTAGTCCAGTGTTTTCAAGCTCGCCTCGTCCTTTGGACGCGGGAACAGTTGCGGATCCTGCTGGGTCACGCCGAGCATGAGCGGGAATCCTGGCAACTTGCGGGTGAGCGCTGCGAGCAACTGCGAACAGTCCGCGTCGATACGCTGCAACCACATGCCGATCGGCGCCTGGGACGGCTGGAAAGTCTCCCACACGCCGCGGCCGCGTGGGGCGAGGATCGCCATCGCTTGCGCTACGCCATTGTGCTCGCAGCACGCGACCAACTCGCCGCCGCTGCCGAACTCCTTCAGAAGCGGAAGAACAAACTCTTCGTGCAGCAGCGGTGAGGCAACGCCATCGTGATTGAGGCTTTGCCAACGTGACTGAAGCTCGGGAAATTGACGGGCCGGATAGAAAGTCCAGTTCATTTTTGGCCGGCTCCATGTGAAAGCAGTATCGACTTGATTGTCTGCGTCATCCAGGCCAGCTCTTCCGGAAGCAGATCCTGGTGACAAGGGAACTGCATTACGCGTTGCGACAGCTCGACGCTCGTGGCGCAAATCCGCGCGTCCACGCCAGGCCACAGAAATTCTCCGAAGCGTATGACCGGTACCCCTGCATTTTTCAGGGCAGGGAAAATGTGCTGCAGGCCGTCGGTATGCAAAGGAAAAACCCAGGGATAAACGCCTTCGGGTAGTTCGGAAAACAGAGGGCGGCATCCCGGCAGTCCGCTCAACGCCTTATGCAGTGCCACATAGTTTTCACGGCGCTTTGCTGCCATGCGGGTTTTGGAAACGCGCTTTACGAGAACCCGCGAAATAAATGACGACCTTTTTTGCAGCCACGCCGTTTCAAATCCGAATCCACCATCGGAAGCGCCGGGTCCGAGAGAAATTTTTTCGGGCGCAGTGTGTTGTTTTATACGACTCCATAAAAAATTCTTGAGTCGTAGTGGAGCGGCCATCACGGTTTTCAGCAGCGGCATCCTGCCGTATTCAAAACCTTTTTCCAACGCATTGAAAACGGACTTCAATTCGAATCCCGTCCCAGCGGAGGTGAGGCCCAAATGTTCAATCGGACGCCGTGAAGATACGAGACAGCCGCCTTCATAAACCGGAAAAAATTTCATGCTGCTGGCAATCGCATAGTCACCGAACGAGCCCAGTGGCTTGCCGGCGTGTTCTCCTATGAAGGAATGCGCACAGTCCTCCAATAGAAAGATCCCTGCAGCGTCGCAGAACGCTCGGATCTTCGACAGGTTTTGCGGAAACCCGAAATAATTGGTTGCCATCAGAACCTTGGTGGAGGAATCGAGCTTGGACTTGATGTCCTCCAGATCGACCGATGTGTCGCTATTGACCTTATAGAACACCGGCGTGGCGCCCGTCCACAACACCGGCTCGACCATCGAGGCGCAATGGTAGGCAGGCACCAGCACTTTGTCGTTGGGCCCGACCTTCATTTGCTGCAGGGCCAGAGCAATGGCTATTCGCCCACTCGTTACGAACTTTGCTTTGCCCGCGTCGAGCACGGACGGAATATGGGGGCCTCCGCGACGTTTGAACGACGCGAGGGAAAGTATCGGTTGCACGGGTATGCGCGACCTTGGATAAGCCGTGGCAGTGATCCCTTGCCGAGTGCCGGCATTGCTGCCCGCGTATTGCATCTCGGTGTCGTGCGTGGAAATGGATGACACTGTTCCGCCTCTTTGTCTCGGTTCGGTCGGACTCTCGCTCCCCTCAAGGTCGTTTGCGGGAGAGGGGAGTCAAGCGCTTGCAGATTTGCGGGCAACCGTTCCCCTTGAAGCGGAAGGAGCATCCAACCAGTTTTATTTTCGCCGCTTTATTAATTTGCTAAGACAAGCGCTTTTTATCGCGCCCGTTAATACCAATAGTCACATTGGATTGTAACTGGTTTTCGACTTATGGTATCTTCAGAGAAATACTTCGGCGACAAATTTTTCGAGCGCGACAGTGAAAAGCGAACCATTGCCTTTTTATAAAGTGTACGAGCGACGACCCGTCGATTTGTTAATGCAGCAGTTTCACTGAATACGGGCCTTGCCATGAGCGACCTCATACACGAATTCATCTTCCGCTCCGCAGAGCGCACCCCCGAAGCAGAGGCACTCGTCTACATGCGCGAGCGGCTTACGTACGGAACATTGGCATCCCTCGTCCGATCCACCGCGAATGCATTGCTAAACGATGGCATCGGTCGCGGTGAACGGGTTGCCGTTTATCTTGAAAAACGAATCGAAACCGTTGCGGGTATGTTCGGTGCATCGGCCGCCGGCGCAGTCTTTGTGCCGGTCAACCCGCTACTCAAGCCAGAGCAAGTCGCTTACATCCTCGCCGACTGCAATGTCAAGGTCCTGGCGACCTCCGCCGACCGCCTGAAACTGCTCGCGCCGGTACTGTCGCAATGCCCAGATTTACGCACCTTGCTGCTAGTCGGCCCGGGGACCGACCTCCCGATCATCGCAGGCGTAAAAATCGTCGCGTGGGAAGATGCACTCTTTCGCGCAAAGCTTGCACAGGCCCATCGCGTGGTCGACACCGACATGGCTGCGATCCTTTACACCTCGGGCAGCACCGGCAAACCGAAGGGCGTGGTGCTATCCCATCGCAATATGGTGGCGGGCGCGGTCAGTGTTGCAAGCTATCTGCAGAACACGCCGCAGGATCGAATACTTTCGGTGCTGCCCCTTAGTTTCGACTACGGCCTTAGCCAGTTGACCACGGCTTTTCATAGCGGCGCTACAGCCGTACTGATGAACCACCTCCTTCCGCGCGACATCGTGAAGGCGGTGGAAGCGGAGCGAATTACCGGACTGGCCGCCGTACCTCCACTATGGATTCAGGTGGCCCAATTAACCTGGCCGCAAGATTGCACGCTGCGTTACTTGACCAACTCCGGCGGCGCGATGCAGCGCGTGACGCTGGACCAACTGCGTAAAGCGCTGCCAAACGCCAAGCCATACCTGATGTATGGCCTGACAGAAGCGTTCCGTTCTACGTATCTGCCGCCATCGGAAGTAGACAAGCGCCCCGACTCCATCGGCAAGGCGATTCCCAATGCGGAAATCCTGGTATTGCGCCCAGATGGTTCACGCTGCGATCCGGGCGAACCGGGAGAGCTTGTACACCGCGGTGCGTTGGTTGCGCTCGGCTACTGGAACGACACGACAAAAACCGCTGAACGCTTCAAGCCGGTCCCGCCGCTGCATCATGGCTTGCCAATGCCGGAGATGGCCGTGTGGTCGGGCGATACCGTGCGCATGGATGAAGAAGGCTTCCTCTACTTCATCAGCCGCAATGATGAAATGATCAAGACATCAGGCTACCGTGTCAGCCCGACGGAAGTGGAAGAGGTCATCTACCGGAGGGAACAAGTAGGCGAAGTAGCGGCGCTAGGTGTACCGCATCCCGCACTCGGACAGGCAATCGTTGCAGTCGTGAGCGCCAAGGAAGGAATGCATATCGACGCAGATGCATTGCTCTCAGCATTGAAGCCGCACCTGCCGGGCTACATGCTGCCCGGCCGCATCATCGTATGGAACGGCAGCCTGCCGCGTAACCCAAACGGCAAGATCGACCGCAAGCTGCTCGCGACGCAGCTGCAAGACGTTTATACGGAAGTGAACCAATGAATAACCCGCGGCCGAAACACGCGCCCTTAACTCAGTTTGAAGTACGCGATGGCTGCCTGCAAGTCGGTGGATTGGCGTTGACCCGACTCGCCCAGCGCGTAGGTAATACACCCTTCTATGCGTATGACCGCCAACGAATGACGGACCGCGTTGCGCTGTTGCGCCAGCACCTGCCTGCGGAAATCCAGCTTCACTATGCGATGAAGGCCAATCCGATGCCGGCGGTCGTTCAGCACATGGCGGGGTTGGTGGACGGACTCGATGTTGCGTCGGGCGCCGAACTACGTGTAGCGCTAGACACGCCGATGAATCCATCGCTGATCAGCTTTGCCGGTCCCGGGAAAAGCGACAACGAACTGTCATCCGCAGTCGCGGCCGGCATCGTCGTCAATCTCGAGTCCGAGCAGGAAATGGAACGCATAGCCCGCATTGGAAAACAATCAGGCATTCGGCCCAAGGTCGCCGTGCGCGTCAATCCTGATTTCGAACTGAAATCTTCCGGGATGAAAATGGGCGGCGGCCCGAAGCAGTTCGGTGTAGATGCCGAACGCGTGCCTGCCATGCTGGACCGAATGGGCAGCCTCGAACTGGACTTCGAAGGATTCCACATCTTCTCCGGCTCTCAAAACCTGAAAGCCGCCTCCATCCAGGAAGCCCACGAAAAAACATTCGACCTGGCATTCCGCCTCGCACCATACGCGCCGAGCGCTATTAGCACGCTAAACATAGGTGGCGGCTTCGGCATTCCATACTTCCCCGGCGAAGAACCCCTGGACCTTGCCGCAGTCGGCGCGAACCTCAAGCGCCTTCTGCCCGACGTGAAGCAGCAGCTGCCGCAGGCGCAGATCGTCATTGAATTAGGCAGATACCTGGTAGGCGAGGCCGGGATGTACGTAAGCCGCATAGTCGAGCGCAAAGTATCGAGAGGCCAGGTGTTCCTGATCACCGACGGCGGGCTGCATCACCATCTGGCGGCGTCAGGCAATTTCGGGCAGGTGATACGAAAAAATTACCCGGTCGCGATTGGTAACAAGATGACAGCGGAGAACGTGAAACCGCTTCCGTTGTTGGACCGCTTTGCACGCCGTTGGATTTGTTAGCGGACCAGATGGAGATGGCGAAGGCGGATGTAGGCGACTTAGTAGTGGTCTTCCAGTCAGGCGCATATGGCCTGACCGCAAGCCCCACTGCATTCCTGAGCCATCCAGCTCCAATGGAAGTACTCGTTTAACCGCATGAACAGGTGCGCTATGCGCACCAAGAAATTTAAAAAGGCATCACCGGCCGCGGAGCAAAACTCCGCCCGGCGATCCACAAAAACCAACAACCACGGGACAGCAATGCCAAACCTCACCGGATCCCACCCATGAGCGGCCTTTGCGGCTGGATCAACTTCGGCACCTCTCCGACCGAAAACCGCGACCTCGTCGAGCGCATGGCGCGCGCGCTCACCAGATTCGACAACAGCAAACTGCGGTCCCAATCTGCCCCCAAAAGCGCCGCAGCCCTTGCCATCAAAAACCAAAGCGGCGACACCTACCAGCGCGATAACCTGCTCGTAGCAATCTCCGGCCAGGCCAAATTCCGCGACCCCCGCCTCGCACAAAAAGCGCAAACCGATGGCTTAGCCAAAACATTGGCCGAAGAATGGCGCATCAACGGCGCAACCGCATTCGCCCACTTGTCCGGCGCCTTCTCCCTTTGCATACTCGACGACGCCACTGGCGAAGCAGTCCTGGCAATCGACCGCATGGGCACCCATCCGCTGACATACCAGGTCGCCGGCGACACCCTCGTATTCGCCACATCGGCTGACGCGCTCGTCCAGCACCCGCTCACACCCCCGCATATCGACCCGCAGGGCATCTACAACTACGTCTATTTCCACATGGTGCCCAGTCCCGGCACCGTCTACAAAGCTCAACAGCGCCTGCTCCCCGGCGAGTACCTGACATTCAAAAACGGCAGGGCGGATACCCACAAGTACTGGCAGATGAATTTCCAGGAAAACGAAAAGGGAGACTTCGAGGAACTGAAACAGCAATTCCTCCAGGTGCTGCGTACCAGTGTTTCGGAATCCACCGGCGGTCAACGGGTCGGCGCCTTCCTGAGCGGCGGCACAGACAGCTCCACGATTGCCGGCATCCTCGGTCAAGTGAGTGGCGAACCCGCACGTACCTATTCAATCGGGTTCGCAGCCGAGGGCTACGACGAAACAGAATATGCGCGCATCGCGGTGCGGCATTTCTCAACGCAACATCACGAGTACTACGTAACGCCAGACGACGTCGTGAACGCGATTCCGCAAATCGCAGCGATATGTGACCAGCCATTTGGCAACGCATCCGCCGTACCCGCGTACTACTGCGCGCGCATGGCAAAAGCGGACGGTCTCGAAAGAATACTAGGCGGCGACGGAGGCGACGAACTATTCGGCGGCAACGAGCGCTATGCGAAGCAGCATATCTTCTCGCTGTATGAACAGATCCCATCAGCACTGCGGGAAGGTATTCTTAAGCCAGCCGTATTCGGCATGCCCGGCGGTGCGCAGATCAAGCTGGTACGCAAGGCCCGCAGCTACATCGAGCAGGCGTCGGTTCCAATGCCAGCCCGTCTGGAAACATACAACCTCCTTGAACGCTATGGACACGCCCAAGTGTTCACTCCGGAGTTCCTGGATCATGCCGACGCCGAACAACCGCTGCGCCTGCTGACTGAAACCTATGGCCGCACCGAAGCCCAAAGCCTGATCAACAGGATGCTCGCGTTGGACTGGAAATTCACTTTGGCCGACAACGATCTGCCAAAAGTGATGAAGGCGTGTGAACTCGCAGGCATGGAAGTCGTCTTCCCGTTCCTGAATGACGAGATGGTCAACTTCTCTGCTCGCCTTGCTCCGCAACTCAAGTTGAAGGGCACAAAGTTGCGCTACTTCTTCAAGGAGGCGCTGCGCGGAACGCTGCCGGATGAAATTATTAATAAGCAAAAGCACGGATTCGGCTTGCCGTTCGGAGTCTGGCTGAAGGAACAAAAGCCTCTGCGCGATCTCGCCGCACACAGCCTGAATCATCTGCGG
>JAQGMD010000316.1 GCA_028292565.1 Burkholderia sp.
TCGTGATTGAAGAGGTCGACCTGGAAGGACCGAAGGCCGGCGAAGTCCTGGTCGAGATTAAGGCGACCGGCATTTGCCATACCGACTACTACACTTTGTCGGGAGCGGATCCGGAAGGTATTTTCCCCTCAATACTCGGCCATGAAGGTGCTGGCATCGTGCTCGATGTCGGACCCGATGTGAAAACGCTCAGGAAGGGCGATCACGTGATTCCGCTCTATACCCCAGAGTGCCGCCAGTGCAAATTCTGCCTGTCGCGCAAGACCAACCTGTGCCAGGCAATCCGATCGACTCAAGGCCGCGGCTTGCTGCCGGATGGGACGACACGGTTTTCGATCGATGGCAAGCCGCTATTCCATTACATGGGCACCTCGACTTTCGCCAACCATACGGTCGTACCCGAAATCGCGCTGGCCAAGATCCGCCCGGACGCACCTTTCGACAAGGTCTGCTATATCGGTTGCGGCGTCACGACCGGGGTTGGTGCGGTCATCTTTACCGCGAAGGTGGAAGCGGGCGCGAACGTTGTCGTGTTCGGGCTCGGCGGGATTGGCCTCAATGTAATCCAGGCGGCGAAAATGGTCGGCGCGGACAAGATCATTGGCGTTGACCTGAACCCGGCCCGCGAAGAAATGGCGCGCAGGTTCGGCATGACGCATTTCGTCAATCCAAGCGATGTCGAGAATGTCGTCGACCACATTATCCAATTGACCGATGGCGGTGCCGATTATTCCTTCGAATGCATCGGCAATACCCAGGTGATGCGGCAGGCGCTCGAATGCTGTCATAAGGGCTGGGGCAAGTCGATCATCATCGGCGTGGCCGAAGCCGGTGCAGAGATTAGTACCCGTCCATTCCAGCTTGTAACTGGCCGCGAATGGAAGGGATCGGCCTTTGGCGGCGCACGCGGACGCACCGATGTGCCAAAGATCGTCGACTGGTATATGGAAGGCAAAATCAATATCGACGACCTGATCACCCACAGACTGCCGCTTGAAAGGATCAATGAAGGCTTTGACCTCATGAAACGCGGCGAGTCCATCCGTTCTGTCGTGCTGTATTGATAGGAGCGCCCATGCCTGAAATCGTCAGTGAACATGGTTGCTTCGGCGGGGTGCAGGCCTTCTACAAGCACGACTCGAAGGAGATCGGGTTGCCGATGCGTTTCTCGGTCTACCATCCGCCGGTTGAACAAAGGCAGCTGGTGCCGGTGCTGTTTTACCTGGCCGGCCTTACCTGCACCGAAGAGACCTTCATGATCAAGGCGGGCGCGCAACGCTTCGCCGCGCAGCACGGCATCATGCTGGTGGCGCCAGACACCAGTCCGCGCAATACCGGCATTGAAGGCGCGACGCAGGATTGGGATTTCGGCGAGGGCGCGGGTTTTTACGTCGACGCAACGCAGCAGCCCTGGAGCAAATACTTCAGGATGGAATCCTATGTGGCGCACGAACTGCGCGACCTGATCATCAATGAATTCAATGCGGATGAATACCGGGTCGGCATATTTGGCCACTCGATGGGCGGGCATGGCGCACTGACGCTGGCGCTGCGTCATCCCGAACGTTTTCGCTCAGTGTCGGCGTTCTCGCCGATCGCTGCGCCGACCCGTTGCCCGTGGGGGCAGAAGGCGTTTTCCCGTTACTTCGGCGATGACCGGGCGTCGTGGGACGCCCACGACGCCACCGAGCTGATGAAGGAGCGCAAGAAGCCATTCCCCCACGGGATACTGATCGACCAGGGGCTGAACGATCCGTTCCTCCAGCAGCAACTATTGCCTCACCTGTTTGAGGAGGCATGCATCAAGGCCGACCAGCCGCTGACCCTGCGCCGTCATGAAGGCTACGACCACGGGTACTACTTCATCTCTACTTTCATCGAAGACCATCTTGCATTTCATAACCGCATCCTTACGGCTTGAATCGGGAACGTTTGTCGGTGAACAACCGGACCAAGCAACATGAAACCTGTTCCCTTATCCGTCCTGGACCTGTCGCCTATCCTGCTTAACGGCACCGCGCGTGACGCTTTGCTGCGCACGCAGGATCTTGCAAGGCATGTCGAGAAACTGGGCTATAACCGCTACTGGCTGGCCGAGCACCACAGCATGCCCGGCATCGCCTGCGCCGCGACCTCCATCGCCATGAGTTACGTCGCGGACCATACCTCGACGATACGCGTCGGCTCCGGCGGCATCATGTTGTCAAACCATGCGCCGCTGATGATTGCGGAACAGTTCGGCACGCTCGAAGCGCTTTATCCGGGGCGCATCGATCTCGGATTGGGACGCGCGCCCGGCTCGGACCAGCCTACTTCTCGTGCGCTGCGCCGCGGGCTGAACAATACCGGAGAAGAGTTTCCCGAGCAGCTGGCCGAGTTACGCGGCTACCTGTCACCCCTGTCGAAGAACAATGCGGTGCGCGCCATTCCAGGTGAGGGGATGAAGATCCCGATCTGGTTGCTCGGCTCCAGCACGTTCAGCGCGCAACTGGCGGGCTATCTCGGTTTGCCGTTCGCTTTTGCCGGGCAGTTCTCTCCCGCCTACATGCTACCGGCGCTGCAGTTGTATCGACAGCGGTTCCAGCCGTCGGAAAACATGGAGGCTCCGTACGCGATGGTGGGCGTCAATGTGTTTGCGGCCGAATCGGAACGGGAAGCACAGCGACTTTTCACGTCGCAACAGCAAATGCACCTGGACCTGGTGCGCGGTGTCCCGGGACAGCTGGCGCCCCCGGTGGAGAGCATGGACGGCTTGTGGCAGCCGAATGAAAAAGCTTCGGTCGAGTCGATGCTGAATTCGACGATCGTCGGCGACCGTGCGCAAGTGAAGGCGCAGCTGCAGGCACTGGTGGAAACTACGCATGCCGATGAAATCATTATCCATAGCATGATCTACGATCACGCGGCGCGGATGCGCTCGTATGACATTGTGGCAAATGAGTGGCGCAGCTGATTCCGAAGGCCGCGACTGTGCATTATCAAACCTGATGCATCGGGGTCGAGATGGAGCGAATGATTCTGCCTAAACTTCAGAAGTCCACGGCTGCACCCGGCCACATCGAATAAGCGGAGCTATCAAAAACAGCTGCCGGTCGCTTGCTGCGAAATGAACAAGAGCGATTGACCGTTTGCTGTCCATAGGAAGGATGCATCAACCTATGGCACACATTCATCGAATCATTCCTGGCAGGAATGCGTTGCGCAACCCGTCCGATGTCACAGCCGGCCTGCTCGGAAATGCCATGCCCCAGGAGCAGTGGCACCCGACGGATGGCGGAATCGGAAATACTCGTCGGCTGCTTGCAGCGCTTCTGGTCGCCATCGGCTATTACTGCGGCGCGCTGATTGGTTTTGCGCTGACGTTCGAGCCCCTGCCGGTTTCTGTTCTCTGGCCGCCAAATTCGGTCCTCGTGGCCGCTTTGCTGCTGGCGCCACCTCGTCAGTGGTGGTTGATCCTCACGTTTGTATTCCCCGCGCATCTCGCCGCGGAATTGCAGAGCGGCGTTCCAATGGCCATGCTCCTTGCATGGTTTGCGAGCAATTGCAGTGAAGCGTTGATCGGCGCCGTCATCGTACGCCGCTTGCTGGGAGAAAGATTGCGCTTCGACTCCTTGCGGCATGTCGGCCTGTTCGTATTCGTTTGCGCTTTTCTCGCCCCGTTTATCTCGTCATTTCTTGATGCTGCGCTGGTCACGCTGATCGGCTGGGGGCAAGGCAGTTACTGGCAGTTGTGGCGCTTGCGCTTCTTCTCTAACGTATTGGCTATACTGGCGTTTGTGCCCGTGTTTTTGACATGGGACAGCAGCATCATTGCATCCATCCGGGGACTGCCCGCAATGCATCGCCTGCAGGGATCGATTTGGGCGCTGGCTTTGCTTGGCGTCAGCTGCGTGGCGTTCATCACCGGACTCGGAAGTTCAACAGGCATGCGCCTGCTCCCACAATTGCTGCTGTATGCGCCGTTGGCGATCCTGCTTTGGGCAGCGGTCAGGTTCAATACGTTCACGATGAGCATTTCGTTCCTTGCCGTCACGTTCCTGGCGATCTGGGGCGCGACCCACGGACACGGACCGTTTATTTCCGATTCACCGGCGACAAATGCGCTGTCCATCCAGTTGTTTCTGATCGGCATTGCCGTGCCACTGTTGCTGCTGTCCGCCGCCATGCAGGAACGCAGGCAGACGCATGAAGCGTTGCTGATGAAAGACGAACTGGAACGAAGCGTGGCTGAGCGCACCGCCGAACTGCGCGAGGCCAACGCGACCCTGGAAGCGGAAATTGCGCAGCGCCGGCGGGCGGAAGAGGCGGAGCGAATTTCCGAGCGGGAGGCGCAAAAGCAACGCGCACAGTTGACGCACCTGACGCGCGTTGCGCTGCTGGGCGAATTCTCCGGCGCGCTTGCCCACGAACTCAATCAGCCGCTGACCGCCATCCTCAGCAACGCACAGGCTGCCCGTCGTTTCCTGGCGGCAGACCGCATCGACCTGCAAGAAATACGCGACATCCTCGAGGACATCGTCAATGAAGACAAGCGCGCGGGGGAGGTCATCCGCCGCCTGCGTGCGCTGTTCATGAAGGACGATCCGAAGCCGCAGTCACTGGACCTGAACCAGGTGGTGAATGAAGCGCTGGACCTTGCGCAAAGTGATTTGATTACACGGAATGTGAAAGTGACGGTTCGGCTGCAACCGGGCCTGAGTGCGATACGGGGCGACAGGGTTCAGCTTCAGCAAGTGCTTCTCAACCTCATCCTCAATGCCTGCGAGGCCATGAACGGCAATGCGCCAGACCAGCGCGAACTGACATTTCATACGTGGAATACCGACGGCGATGTATGGCTCGTCATCTCGGACTCCGGCTGCGGCGTTCCCGCTGACGCGTTCGACAGGTTGTTCGATTCATTTTTCACCACCAAGGTACGGGGCCTGGGTTTCGGGCTGTCGATTTCACGTTCCATTGTCACGGAGCATGGCGGGCGCATCGAAGCCGGGAACAACCCGGATGGCGGCGCCACCTTCCGGATCACGCTCCCCGCGCAATCGAAAGGCCGGACATGACTTGCGATGCGACCGTGTTCCTGGTCGATGATGATCCGGCGGTGCTGAAGGCACTGACGCGTTTATTGCATGCAGCAGGGTTTGCCGCGCAATCGTTCGATTCACCTGAGGCATTCCTGATGCATCACGACCCAGCCGAGCCCGGCTGCGTCGTTCTCGATATCTGCATGCCTCACCTGGGCGGCCTCGCTTTGCAGCGGGTATTGACGGCATCCGGTTGCGAGCGCTTCATCGTCTTTATCACGGGCCATGGGGATATTCCTACCAGTGTCCAGGCGATGAAAGAGGGGGCCGTCGATTTCCTGGTCAAGCCATTCCACGACGAAGATCTGCTTGCTGCCGTACGCTGCGCTATCGACAGGGACCGTTCCGCCCGCAAGGAGCGTGCGTGGCTGCTATCCATCCATCGATGCCTGGCGACCCTGACACCGCGCGAGCGCGAGGTGCTTCACCATGTGGTTGCGGGCCGGCTTAACAAGCAAATAGCGGCCGACCTCGGCACCGTGGAGAAGACTATCAAAGTGCATCGCGCGCGCGTGATGGAAAAGATGGGCGCGGCATCGTTAGCCGATCTGGTCCGCCTGACCGTGCAAATTCGACTCGGACCTGCCGGGTCCGGCTCGGCTGACGGCAGCCGCGCGTCTTGCCGCAGTTCTCAACCTGATGATGCGGTCGGCGAGCCACTTGCCTGATCCAGAACGCGTGCCGACCGACCTTGGAGCGGATTTCATGCCAGTGAACGGGCCGCGCAGCCCCGGGAGGCGATTGGGTGCCAGGGGGCTGACCCAAGGGGTTCGACCATAAGGGACGGATCCAGCGCTCCATCCCGTCTGGTCAAACGCGACCCGTACACTGACATGAAATCCGCTCCAGGCATTAGCCCAAGGTCCAATTTCGGGACGTGCGGCAAGCTCGTATATAAGTGGATATGTCGCCACGAGAATCCGCCGTCATTGCCGTTGTGGATAACGAAGCATCCGTTCGTAAGGCCTTGGTGCGTTTGTTTCGCGCGGCCGGGATCGACGCGCGCGTGTTCGCATCGGGTTCCGAATTCCTGGCTACCTTGCAGTCCTGCAGATACGACTGCCTGGTACTGGACCTGCATATGCCCGGGTTGAACGGTTACCATGTACAGAATGAATGTACGCTTGCCGATGTGCGTCTGCCAACCGTCATTATTACCGCGCATGACGAACCTGGCATGCGCCAGCGGTGCCTCGCAGCCGGAGCGGTAGCCTACATTTGCAAACCGTTCGACGATAGTGAACTGCTGGGAGCGATTGAAGAGGCGGTCAAATAGTCGCTCATGGCCGGTTGCGCCAAATCCTATGGAGAGAAAAGCGCTCAACCCACGTGCAATATTTGTCCGAGGCGCACGGATCGCCTTCATCCCGGTATTGCTCGCGTTTCTATGCGGATGTGCGAGCCTGCCCGCTAACACCGAACGCGCACCGTCTGTTGCATTCGCACGCCGGGATGGGGTCATCATTGACACCCCGCGCTCGCTACACGCCTGGCCGAGGCGTTCGATTTCACAATTCCAGACAATGCCTATGAGGTGCGCCTTGCAGGGGATCACCATGGCCTTGAATGGGTCGAGCGGACTTCCGCCGGGGAAGTGGGCTATACCAGCGAGCCGCACACACCGGCTTGCCGCGGCGCATGTGGGTGAGGTTTCTCTCGTTCCTGCCGATCGAATGGCTGCTATAGCGGAAGTTCATCTGGCTAGCCTCGGCTCTCAGCAGGCAGGGAGGTATCCCGCTGTCCTGTCACAGCCGGCGCCGGCACGTCGCGCTGCAAGACTGCCCGATATAGCCAGCCCGCGAGAAGTGCGCCCGCGAGCGGAGCAAGCCAGAACAGCCACAATTGCGCAATCGCCCAGTCGCCTACGATCAGCGCCGGCCCGGTGCTGCGTGCCGGGTTGACCGAGGTGTTGGTGACCGGGATGCTGATCAGGTGAATCAGCGCCAGCGCGAAGCCGATGGCCATGCCGGCAAAGCCGATCGGCGCGCGCGCATGCGTGGCGCCGAGGATGATCGTCACGAACATGAACGTCATCACCACTTCCGTCAGCAATGCCGAAACGAGCGAATAGCCTCCGGGCGAATGCTCGCCATAACCGTTTGCGGCAAATCCAGCCGAAAGGTCGAACCCCGGCTTGCCGCTGGCGATCAGATAGAGCACGATGGCTGCCACAATCGCGCCGGCAACCTGTATCAGTACGTAAGCCGCGATCTGGCCCGCCGGAAAGCGCCCGCCGGCCCATAGCCCGACCGTTACCGCCGGGTTGAAGTGGCCGCCCGATATCGGACCGAGTGCATAGGCGGCAGTCAACACGGTCAGCCCGAATGCCAGCGAAACGCCCGTCAAGCCTATGCCCACCTCAGGGAACTTCGCTGCCAGCACCGCGCTGCCGCAGCCGCCGAGTACGAGCCAAAAAGTCCCAATGAATTCGGCCAGCAGTTTGATGAACATGTTGAAACCTCCGGGCTTCCAGGCTCGGAATGACGAGAGCGAGCAGGGCCGTCGAACGCATGTTTTTATTTTGTCTGCAGGCGCGGCCCGGGTCTATTGGACTTTAGTCCGATCGCTACTTGTCTTTGCGCCCGGATCAATTGCGCTATGCGCGAACCGGAGAATTCATTCATGTCTAACTACATGCAGGAGGAAATGGCATGAAGAGATTCTCTTTGGGAGTTGTTATCGCTCTTATAGGAGCAGGAGCGGCGAGCGCGACGATTGCGCAAAGTTACAATACCGGCGCTGGCGGTAGCACAACGACCACCGAAAGTTCAGGCGGTAATGCGACTCCAGGTGCCGTCCCGGCCGCGTCCGGACCAGCCGCGACAGGCGGCCCGCCCAGGAATACCGGCGCACCGCCTACGACCGGCAGCGACGGGGCGTCCGTAACAACGGGACCGCCCGGACCAGCTGGGCTACCCGGACCGCCGGGACCACCCGGTCCGTCGGGCCCACCGGGTCCACCAGGAGCAACCGGAGCAGGTAGTGCTGGAATGTCCGGTACTGCAGGACTCTCCGGCACAGGCGCTACTGAAAGCACCTCCAGGCCCATCGGCACGAACATCGGTCCCGGCACAAGTGGCGCTGATAGCAGTACCCCCAGGCCAATTGGCACCAGCGGGGATTCCGGCGCATATTAGGGCGGGTCCTTGGCCCAAGGTCCAATGGCCCGCCATTTCCACGCTCGTACGCTCCCGACGCCGTTCCTTGTGGTGATGGTGTTCTGGCTCAGTATGGTCCTCTTCGGCATCAACCTGTTCGTCGCGCCACGCGGAATCGTCATTGCGAGCATGTTTGTCGGTGCGCTATGCATGTCGGCCGCGATTTTCCTGATTCTTCAATTGGACAATCCGTTCGTGGGGATGATGCGGGTTTCAAGTGCGCCGCTGCGCAAGGCGCTCGGCGTGCTTGCGCAATAGAGCGGATTCCCCCTCGGATTTACCGCTTGCGCCGCCCGGCTTTGGGCACATCGATCTGCCCAGACCTTGTTCGCAAGCGCGCATCAACTAAAATGACTTTCATGTTCAGCGCGCGAATGATCGTCGGCTGCGAGCGCAATCCGATCATGAATGAAAAAACCGATAATACGGCCCCCCGCGGAGCGACATTGCGAAAGTCGTGGCACACGCTCGGCATCTACCACGACCGGAAAGGGAATGAATCCGCCGGTTCCGGCGACCTCTCTACGCGCCTCGCGCAAGACCGCACCAATCTTGCATTGCAGCGGACCTACCTGGCCAACGAGCGCACGCTCGAGTCCTGGGTTCGCACGGCACTATCCATGATCGGCTTCGGATTCACGCTTGGCAAGATTGCGCAGGCCTCGGGCGGTGATCAGGTGCAGGGAATGTTCGGCCGCCATACCTGGAGCATCAGCGGCATCGCCTACTTTCTGGTCGTCGTCGGGCTCGTCGCGCTGCTCGGCGCGACCATCCAGCACTGGATCCGTGAACACCAGCTTCATGCGATGGGCCTTCCGCACCAATTCAGCATTGCGTTCATTGTTGCGCTATTGGTGGGCGCGATAGGCATCTTCGCCCTCACAGCCCTGGTGCTGGAGCTATGAATCCGCGCGATGTCACCCGGCGTAGTGTCGCTTGCTCCAGGTTTGATAGGGCAAGGTAACCACCAGGGCTACGACCAGGAACAACAGGATTGCGGCCGCTATCTGCGGGTCGGTAAAGTTCGCTCCGGCGATCAGCAATGCAATGCCGGGGTGCCGCATCGCGCTGGAGATGGCGAGCGTCGCCCGGTCCCTGGGGTCCGGTCCGCCGAGAAAATGGCCAGAGAGAAGCCCGACGATGACGACCGCCATGATGGCAAAAACGGTGCCGTTGCCGATGAGGCGCCAAATCGCCGGCGCGACCCCGATGAGTAGCGGCAGCACGCCAACGATGAGCAGGAGACCCGCGAGCTTTGACACAATCGGCGCTGTCCGTTGCGCCGACGAGGGGGCGATGCGGCGAATAATCATGCCGATAGCGAGCGGCAATACCACCGAGATCAGTATCACGCGCGCGACCGCACCGGGAGATATCTTCACATTGACCCTGAAAGCTGCGCTCAGCAGCGACACGGTAAGCGGGACGATAACGATGGAGAGCAAGGAAGCAGCGACAAGCAATCCATATACATACGACTTGCGTTCGCCCAATTTGAGCTCCTTGCCTGGCAGGACTGGTGGAACCGGCGACACAGCCATCAGCACGATGCCGACTTTTTCAACCGGCGTCAGCGGAAGCGCCGCCACCAGCAATACCGCGAACAGGGGGACGATAATGCTGATCGCGGCTACCGACCGAAGCAGGAAGCCGGGGCGCTTCAAGAGATAATCCGCGTCTTCGAGGGTCGCACCAAGTCCAAGGGAAAAAACGATAAGGAAGATGCTGGCGCGTACTGCGAGTCCGGATAATTCGTGCAACTCCATGACTGCTTCCCGATGCGAGCTGACACTACCATGTTAAGGGGATTGCTTTGGACGACGTATTGGACCTTGGTCCGATAGCTTCCCGGCTCTTCAGACATAGTGTTCATGGTGAGAGAAAGCGCGCACGCATGCGCTCTCATTGCCAAACAGTTTCGAACCACGGAGGCAGTCATGCGTGACGTTATTTCGGCAGAACGGCGGTAATTGCCATTTGCTTATCCGCCATCCTCGCCGGTTGCCAAACTGTTTCGGACATTGCGGGCTGACAGCGGATACGGAGTTGTCCCTAGGTCCAATAGCCGATTGTCGGTGGACCCAGTACCCTGACTTACGCGCGGCGCGTCAGCGAAACCTGGAGGCATCATGCTTGCGGTCATTTCCCGGAGAGCGGAAACGGTTGCCCTTTGCTTATCGTTCGCTTTCACCGGTTGTTCTTCGATGCCCGGAATGCGCGATGTACAGGCGAGTGTGCACGAAGCCGAAAGCACGCTGGCAGCAGTTCAAAACGATCCTGAAATGACATCGTTCCACGACAGCATGAAGGAAGCAAAGGCAGTCTTCATCGTCACCCCGCGCCTTGCCAGGGGAGTGGTGCTGGCCCGCGACGAAAGCACGCAAACATGGAACGGTCCGGCGTTTTACACGGTAACCAGGGTGGAAGCCGCCGGCACCAGAGTCGGAACGTTCGGTTTCTCTGCGGGCGAACAAGACCTGGACCTGGTCGCGTTGGCGATGACCGGCAAGGCTGTCAACTGGTTCCTTTCCCCGACATTGCCGGGCAAAGGGGAGTTGAACTTCGTAGCGGATACCGGGGGACCAGCGCATGGAGCGGCGGATATGGTGGTGTTTGACCGATCGAAGGCGTCCGGCCGCGCCCGCAATCTCGAAGGAACCATTGTTTCGGTCGACAAGACCGCCAATCAGGCGTACTACGGCAGTCCCGTCACGCCTTCCGACATTCTGGTCCGGCACAGTGTCAGCAATCCGGATGCAGCTTCTCTGCGACAGGCCGTTGCGGGAGCGGCGCACTGAACGGGCACGCACAGGAGCCAACCATGGCAACCCAAAAAGCTTCACAACAGACGAAACCTAATATCCTGGTCATCTGGGGCGACGACATCGGCATCAGCAACCTCAGTTGCTACAGCGATGGATTGATGGGCTACCGCACGCCCAACATCGATCGTGTCGCCGTCGAAGGGATGCGCTTCACCGATTCCTACGGCGAACAGTCCTGCACGGCGGGGCGCGCTTCGTTCATCACCGGTCAGAGTGGTTTTCGCACCGGCCTGACCAAGGTCGGCGTGCCGGGCTCGCCTGTAGGCCTGCAAGCAGAGGATCCGACGATTGCCGAACTGTTGAAGCCGCACGGATACGCGACCGGCCAGTTCGGCAAGAACCATCTCGGCGACCGCAACGAGTACTTGCCGACAGTGCACGGCTTCGACGAGTTCTTCGGCAACCTCTACCACCTCAACGCCGAAGAGGAACCGGAGCTGCCCGACTGGCCGTCCGAGAAGGACTTCCCCGAATTCAACAAGAAATTCAGGCCGCGCGGCGTCCTGCACTGCTGGGCAACGGACAAGGATGACCCGACCGAAGAACCGCGTTGGGGCCGCGTGGGCAAACAGAAGGTCTTGGACACAGGGCCGCTCACGAAGAAACGCATGGAGACCTGCGACGACGAATTCGTCGCTGCCGCCAGCGATTTCATCAAGCGCCAGAACGACGCCGGCAAACCGTTCTTCTGCTGGGTCAACACGACGCATATGCACCTGCGGACTCACACCAGGCCGGAAAGCCTTGGCCAGGCCGGCCGATGGCAGTCGCCCTATCACGATACGATGATCGACCACGACAGGAACGTGGGGCAACTGCTGGACCTGATCGACCAGCTGGGTATCGCAGACAACACCTTCGTGATGTACAGCACCGACAACGGGCCGCACATGAATACCTGGCCGGACGGAGCGATGACGCCGTTCCGCAGCGAGAAAAACACCAACTGGGAAGGCGCCTTCCGCGTTCCGATGGCGGTGCGCTGGCCCGGGAAGATCGCAGCCAGCATCGCCTCCAACGACATCATCCAGCATCACGACTGGCTGCCGACGTTCCTGGCAATGGCGGGCGAACCGGACATCGTGGAGAAGCTGAAAAAAGGACATCAGGCAGGCGACAAAACCTTCAAGGTGCACATCGACGGCTACAACCTGCTGCCTTTCCTGACCGGAGCGCAGGAAAGCAGTCCGCGGCCGGGCTTTATCTACTTCAGCGACGACGGCGACCTGGTCGCATTACGCTTCGACAACTGGAAGATCGTGTTCATGGAGCAGCGCTTCCCGGGGACGTTGCGCATCTGGGCCGAGCCGTTCGTGCCGCTACGGCTGCCCAAGATATTCAACCTGCGAACCGATCCCTACGAGCGCGCCGACATCACGTCGAACACCTACTACGACTGGCTGCTCGACCACTCCTGGCTGGCCGTGCCGGCGCAGGCCTACGTCGGCCGGATGCTCCAGACCCTGGTCGAGTTCCCGGTCCGCCAGGAGCCGTCGAGCTTCAGCCTCGAGCGCGTGATGGAGAAGCTCAAGGCCGG
>JAQGMD010000321.1 GCA_028292565.1 Burkholderia sp.
GGCGCGTTGCTGCGTTGCTCGTCGTCGCCATAGCTCGCTATGGCTCCTCCTCACGCCCCTCGGCGGGCCCCTTGCACCGCATCCCGCGACGGCCGCCAAATTGCCCAACTTATCCCTGCGCGGTGCCGTAGGCGGAATTCTGTCTTTCGCTGTTAGAAGCGACTCAACTGCTATGGGCTGTTAGTGGTCAACCGGCTTTAAGCGGCAGATCACCAATCGTTGCGCTCAGAGTCGTCTGCTTCGTACGCTTCCTCGCCTGCGTCTTTTGATGCGTATCCTTCTGCTTCGTATTCTTCTTGCGCAGCCCCGGCATTGTATTCTTGTTCGGCGCCGTCGTGAGCGTGTGCACCACCGTCGTGGGTGTATGCAGCGCCGTCGTGAGCGTGTGCACCACCGTCGTGGGTGTATGCACCGCCGTCGTGAGCGTGTGCATCAAGTTCGTGTTGCCCTGCACCTGGTCCCGATTCTTCCTCGCTCGCGTTTGCTTCGTCCGCCCTCGCTTCAGACGCTCCAATAGTGCGCACAAAAACCGATTTCAACGCCCCCAGGCCTGCACTGAAATCAGCGCGCCATTGCCCGTTACTCGCCTCGAGCAAACATGTTCCGCGCGCTAAAGACCGGTCTGCCTTGATATCCCAATCGATTTTCGGAACAAGATCGACGTCGTCCGGGTGGACCTTCAGCAGTGGAGTGACGAGTTTCGGTGGCGCTTCCTGCAGCACGCGCCTGAGCATCGCTTCGATTTGTTCGCGCGGCGTGGTGTCTGCGACCAGGCGGTCAAACAGGTTTTGCGCCAGGTCCATGACCACGTCCCGGGCACGGTCGATGAAAGTGGCGTTGGCGTGCTCCAGCGATTGCAGTAAGTGAGCGGCTTTTTCGATCACCTGTTGCTGTTCACTGTGAACAACCTGTTGCGCATCGATCCGAGCCGCTTCGCGCATGTCGTCCAATTCGATCCGAGCCGCTTCGCGCAGCTCGTCTGATTCCGCGCTCGCAGCCTGCCGTATCTCGTCCGCCTCAGCATGAGCATTGCGAATCAACTGCTGCGCCACTTTACTCGCGTCCCGAGTGACTGCCAGCGACTCGGCGCGCACTATACCGTCGCTGGCTCGCAACATTGGTTCAAGGGAAATCGATTCGACGCAAAAGCCCATCATGGCAATCTCACTTTTAGTTACTCTGTACCTTGGAACTGCAACGCGGCACGTGCGGCGCGCGCGCGGCATAGCGACCAACACCTCTGCGCACGACGCGACGCTGCGGCGCGTTCGCCCGTCTCCAGCGCGGCTCCAAGCAGCTGCCCGACGCGGCCTGCAAGTGCAGCCGGAAGCGTCAGACGCAATCGCGACCATATGCCGGGGAAACCATACTCCAGGCGGCGCGCAAGTTCGACCAGTCCGCGGACCTCGACAGGATCGTCCTCAGCGAAAGGCAGCTCGCAGCCGTCCAGGGGTTGCGTGGTCGCGATCCCCAGGCACCACCTGCGATCGTCGAACTGCAATTGCTTAAGTACCGTCTGGTCATGCCGTCGCGCCGCGATCAGGCCGGCAAACAGCCTGGCCGCTTCTACCAGTTCCGAGCCGTCGTCCGTAACAGTGGCATGCCATTCCGGATCGAAGCGTTCCGGAAAGTTAGCAGCAACGTCAGCCTGCGCGCACCATAAGTGGTAACTATCACGCTGTCCCATGTAATCCGCCACCAAGGCCGAGTATGGGGGCGCATCCTTTGCATACCCCCAGGGGGCGAACCACCAATCAAGAAAAGAGTCCGGCAACATTGCTATGTCTCACGGTAATTACTCATCATCCATATTGCTGAAGGAAGCGCGTTACTTTCGTGCGCAGGCGGTTGCTAAGGCATTCCGGCGTTCGGAATCGAACAGCGCCTTACTGCGCAGGGTGGGCTCCCCCGGGCAAAGGCGCATCGGACGATGCCGCCGCCGGAGCTTGCTCTGTCGTTGCGGCCGCAGGTGCGACTACCGGCGGCGCTATGGCGGCAGGTTCCACCGCTGGCTTCTTGCGCATGAATTTCTTTAACAATTTGGCGACCAATGGGTGGTTTTGGAAGATCGTCAGCACAGACGCAGTCACCGCGACAAGGAATAGCAGGACCAGAACGATCAGTGTGAAAAGTAAACCACCGGCGGAACCCGCCAATACCTTGAACGGACCGACGGTCGTCCATTCAACGGCAGGCGGCGGAAGTTCGCTGGCAGCCATGATCACGGATACCTTGCTTTTCCCATCCTCGCTCGACAAACCAGGAATGCTCGCCGAAACCAGTTTGCGTATGCGTGGCATGATCTCGTCCTCGTCGAGTGGAGGGCGGTATTTGACGAACACGGCGGCCGACGAAGGTTGGACCGGTTCGCCGGGAGCGACGCGCTCCGGTAACACGACATGCACGCGCGCTGAGATGACACGGTCGAATTGCTGCAGCGTAAAGCCAAGTTCTTCGGAGAGACCGTGCAGGTAACGAATTCGCTCCTCGAGAGGCGTAGAAATCATTCCCTGCTTCTTGAATACCTCGCCAAGGTTTGACAGGCTGCGTCGTGGCAAGCCTGCTGAATTCATCGCCCCGGTCGCACGCGACAGGTCCGAGTCCTTGACTATCAGATTCACTCCTTCCTTGGCCTTTTGTTTTTCTACCTGGATGCCATTACTGTCGAGCACAAGAACAATTTCATTGGCGTCGGCATCCGACAGGCCGGCCTGCAGAACCACCGTTTTACCGCATGCGGTCAACGTTCCTGCCAGACACAGCATGCCGAGGAAGCGCAGCCACGCAACAATGATACGCCGACGGTTAATGGCGACGCCACTCTGTCCGGAGCGCGGCGCAGCCCGTAATCCCAATCCCAGATACATAGCGTTATTGCAGCTTGGTGAGTGAATCGATCGATGTCGATGCCTTCGACACCGTTTTGGAAATGGTCTGTACGCGTACCTGGAAATCGCTCATCGCCATCATTGCTTGCATCAGGTGTAGTTCGTTCCCGGTGCGGGTGGCCCTCTCCAGTAATTTGGAGACGTACTGCTGGTCTTTCTTGACTTCAGAGGCAAGGTCGACCGTGCGATCCGCAATCACTTTTCCCAATGAAATATTCTCCTTGGCCGCCCCCCCCGGAGCGGTGTTGTCGGCCATCGCCATATGCCGGTCCAGCGCTGCACGAAAATCATCCGCGTCGCCCGGTTGGGTGGAATGGATTCCAAGATTGAAGTCGCTCCCGGACGGCGCCCCGCCCGAAGAAATATCGGCCGAAGCTATATTTGGAGTGCTGTTGTTCATGGCTTCCCCTCGCACGAATTTATTCGTCATTGAGATAAGTAGGTGGTTGCAACCAGCAGGCTGGTTCCGGCGAAAAGGGCCAACCCGCATGATGGCCCGCGCAGGAATAAGTTGTGCATTTTGGCGGTCGTAGCGGGATGCAATGCCAGGGCCCCCCCAGGGGAACCCGAGGTTGCGTTGCATGTTTCGAATTCATTGGTTCGATCGTTTTGGAAAATGGTGCAATCGGCGCCAGGCCGAAGCCACGGAGCGTTGGGTGGCGATGCTGCATGCTACCGGTGACAGACTTTGGTTGAGTAAGGAACGTGTCGGGTACTGCTTTGTTCTACCCCAGGTCATTGATAGTCTTGCCTATCGTTTTATGAATGGTTTGAAATGAACAAAGGTTCCGCGAGGAGCCGGCCTCTCCAGGACAAGGACCTGTCTTCCTGAGCCGCATGAAGGCAACCGGCGTAAGGCACCGCGCAGGAATACGTTGTGCATTTTGGCGCCCGCTACGGCCAGCAAGAACGCCAACTTATTACTGCGCGGGCCCTAACCTCTGCTATCGATTGCACCCGCTTTGTCAAAAAAGGCGGTTCCGGCGAACCGCATCGCCGTTGTCGTCACTCATGGAAGAGAGCGGCGGCATTGCCGCAATTCCGTCCAATATCAACGCGAGGAGCATCATGGGAATCAATCAAAACCCTGTAGTAAATAGTATTCGGCACCTTGAGAAAAAAGGTGATGAGATAAGCGACGCGCTCAAGGACCACATGCGCCGCCAGGCAGCCGGGGAAAAACCTGACCAGGAAGAGTTTGCGCAGCTCCTTGCGCAAAAGATGGCGACCAAATCAGTCATGATGGCGCAGTTCAATCTGCACCAGAAGCCACTGAAGACGGTACTGAATGAGACAAGGTAGGCCCCCATGTTGAATGACGAAGTCGAGCAGTGGCTGCAAACGCTGCCGCTAAACGAAACTGTCAATGTCGAGGGGGAATTCTTTTTTTTGAATATCCATCCCGAGGGAGCGGAGCTCGGCGTTAATTTTCTGCGCTCCTACACGCAGGAGCAGCTCGAGGAAGCGTTGCGGCTGGGCTTCTGGTCGGCGCTGGAATTCGATGCCGGTTTCAGCGTGGCCGAAGACGAAGAACTGCTGTTGCTGGCGCAATGGCTGCCAGACGTAAACAGTTGGGCCGATGCCTACGTGCCGTTTGAGAACTTGCTGAATCAAGTACAGGCATTGCGTGAAACTCTGTCTACACAAAAGCCCATGAACAGTGAATCAAATTGGGACGAACAACGAGTGCGGATGAAGCTCACGGGGGGGGTGAAATGACGACACTGGATACGATGCGGCGCTGCACGGCAGCCGCAATGGTTTGCATCGCGCTGCTATCGGCTCCGGTAGCGCAAGCTGCTGTTCCCGCAAGCTGGAAGGACACGGGCTTCTCAATCGATGCCAACGGCATGACGTTGCACGACGTACTCGAGGAATTCGGGCGGGTATACGGCGTACGCCTTGAGATCAGCGCCAACCAGGAGCAGACGGTAACAGGCCGGCTCAAGGCGGATAACGGAGCCGCGTTTCTCGACCGCATCGCGCAACCTTACAAATTTCGCTGGTTCGTCTACAGCGATACGCTCTATGTCGTACCGCGTGACGATAACGCATCAGTGCGCCTCGAGGTTGGCGAGGACGCCGTGCAGGATGCGAAAGCGGCCCTGACCGGCGTGGGCTTGTTCGACAGCCGATTTGGCTGGGGTGAATTGCCGGACGAGGGCGTCGTCATCGTCAGCGGACCTCGTGAGTACGTCAATCTTGCGAAGGAAATCCTGCTGCCTGATGGACTGAAAAAGGCGCTAAGGGGACAGCAGATCATGGTATTCCGTCTGAAGTATGCGAGCGCGACCGACCGCACCATCAGTGCTCGCGACCACAAGGAAAGCATCCCCGGGGTGAAAACGATCTTGACGAATTTGCTGTTAGGCCCGAAATCGCACGAGAAAATATCGAATTACGAAAATATTGACCTGGACAGCAATAAACGTTCCAGAAGGCCGAGGACTGAAAGAGGCACCGCGCACGAACTCGCCATTGGCGGTCCTGGCTCAAGGAAAAACCAGGCGCGGAATGAGCCGGAAGAGCGCGCGGACCGCTCTTCGAAATCGAAAAACGGGTCCGAATCCGGTGTGCGCATCGAGGCTGATCCCGCGCTCAACGCGATCATGATTTATGACGATGTCAGGAAGAGGCAGCTGTATCAGTCGCTCATCAACGAGCTCGACATCGAACCGCAGCAGGTCGAGATCGAAGCGCTGATTGTCGACATCGATCGCAGCAAGCTGGCACAGATGGGGGCGGAATGGGGCGTGCGAAGCAGCGGCGGGAACGTCACCGCCAGACTCAATAGCAGTGGCGGCGATTCCCACGGCGTCGAGTTACCGCTGCCCGGATCGACTATGCTGATCAGCAACGCTGCGCGCTTTTATGCACGCCTGAAAGCGATGGAGGCGACGGGAGAGGCACGGGTACTGGCAACGCCTACGGTCCTGACGCTTGACAATGTTGCTGCGGTCCTTGACCTCAGCCAGACCCGGTAC